>NZ_JBEXUS010000005.1:0-156273 GCF_040614455.1 Nocardia sp. NPDC005978 | reverse complement strand
TGTCTGGCCAGGACCTTCACTGCCTGACCGGACTTCCATCGCCGCCAGACTTCCTCCACCTCGGCCTCGGACAACGGAGTTCTGGTCATCACACATCACCTCGTTCAACTGAACAAAACCAGTGTTGCGCTAACCCATTGAGACCACACCGATGAGCGTTCGCCAACCGTCATAGGACAAAGTAGTTCAACTAGCCTGGTCCGATGGATCTGCGCACGCCTATGCAGTTGTCCCGAGATCAAGAACTTGTCGCTCTGATCACCAGGTATGGGTATGAGACACCCTGGGCTACTGGGCTGGTCGAGGATTTTGATCTCGAGCGGGGTGAACGCTCGGAGCGGGTCGCGAGATACCTTCAATGGTTCTGGAACGAGGATGACCTTCCCGAGGACGACGCTGCGTACGCCGAGGTATGTAGTGCCGAATTGGCTCGTCATGACGTGACCCAGTCCGACGTCGATTGGTGCACGGGCGGGGACTGGACAATCCAGACCCGAGACGGGATCACACATCGTGTGTATTCCCTCGACTTCATCGCCGACCGCACCGTCCAGTGGCGATGGTGAGAACCTAGCAGCCGAACGCATTCTCGTACCATCGATCGATGTTCGAGCTAGTGCACGACTGGCGCTATCGAGAACCCTTGTGGCTGAACGTATTCGTGCGTCACCGTGGAACTCAACTGTCGCAGGCGCTGACCGGGATCGACACCTTCCACTCCGGCATCGCGTCCTTGCTGATTGTGAACTCGGGTTGCCCGGAAACCTGCACCCACCAGGTAAACCCAGCCGCGTCTTGAAATGCGCGCTGCACTTTTGTCACCGCGAGCGGCTGAATGACCGCTGTTGCGATGATGTCCTCAGCCTTGGCTTCGGTGCTACCCGATTCGTAGTAGAACGTACGGATCGTGAGCGGCTTGTCGCACAGATTCTCGAAGTAGCCGTCATGCGAATGGCTACAGCCCGTCAGCAGAGGAAGCAGCACGAGTGACAGCACCAAGCAACAACGTATTCGCTCCGCTGACCCCGGTGCGGCGGTGTCGTTCACGCGAGCATCGTGCCGGGGAGTGGACACGGGTGGCAACCGAATATCCAATGGCAGCTGGCGATATCGGGCGTTGGTCGTGAAAGGCGGCTGCGTCGGGTTCGGGGACGGTCCACATTCCCTTGCTGGTCGCACCGCTCGCGGCTGGGGTGGGCGTTGCGGTGACCTTCGCCGGTCTGCTGGTGAAGGCCGCACCGTTCCGTCGCCCCGATCGCGGAGAACTGATCGTATCTGCCTGTGGTGCAGCTATTCTCGGCCCCGCGATGGGGGCTCTGTTCAGTCTGGCAGGCTCGATGGCGGCCCAGCTCTCGGCGATGGTGACCATTCGGTTGATCGGTACCGCTGTCAGCGCGGATGTCTACGGCCACTACCTGACGATGTTCGAGAATCCGGCCCACGCCGACTGGTCACTCGCCGAATCCGTAATGCTCGCGGTAATGGTGATCCTCGCCCTGGGCGCTGCCCGCTGGTGGCGGGACCCGGCTCGGAGCCTCACTCCAGCCCGCCGTTCCCTCCTATGGGCAGCCGCGCCGATCGTCGTGCTAGGCGTCCTCTACGGAATCATTGCGGCGCTGGCCTATTGGAACCTGGCCGACTCGTTCACGATCGCCCCGGACAACTCCTACACACGATGGACCACCCGCTAGTCCGGCACTTCGATAGCGCTGAAACGCGGTGTGCGGCACCGGCTCGCTGACCCTCCCTCGTCAACCGGCAGTGAGCGGATCACTGCGGGCGTGGAGCGCATTGAAAAAGTGCTCGCCGGGCAGCCCGAACCACGGATACGACTCGGACTCGTCACCAGGATCATCGTCGTCTTCACCTTCCACGACTGTCGAGGCCGGCCACCGTCCCGACCGGACCTCGTCGAGGAGAAAGCTCAGCAGATCGGTGAAGCTCTCCGCGCAAACGAAATGCCGCTCCTCGTCCCGACCGAAGTTGATGATCTGCCCCGGAACTCCCGCATGATCCGGATCGAGATCCAGGCCGATGTAGTCCGAGCGCGAAGTGTCCGACCACAGCGGAATCCAGCCCGCAGAGGTGTAGAGAGGCTTCACTCGTCCCTCAGCGCCCGCCATGACAGCCCCGAAAGCCTGAAGCTGCTCGATCTCACTGCCCTCACGTACAGCGATCCAGGACGACCAGCATTGCTCGATCAGACGCGTCGACAGGAAAGAGAGGGTAGGTATGCACGGCACCGCGCCCTCGCCACCCGTAGCGATGTCGGTCGACAACTGACCGTTGTGCATGGCGAGAACGGCCTTCACATCATCCGGAAGACGCTGGCCCAGTGCCTTTTCCAGCTCATCGATCTCGGCCCGGCTGGCGGGAGGAGCCAAGTTCTCGAACGCCAAGGGCACGTTGACGCGAAGCCAATCGACGTACTCTTCGAACAGCGTGATCGCATCCACAGCTGCAAGATAGCAAGCGCTCGAGACGGTTCGGCGCACTCATCCTGTCTTGCCGCATGCCGCACGGACCTCACCGGCTCCCGTGGCGGGCCACAGAACGTGACGGTCGTCACTTCGTGTCAGATCTGAACGTCGCGGCGTGTCTGGAGGGCATGACTGATTTCAATGCCATCACCAAAGTGGTTGTGATCGGCGGCGTGTTCGACATCGCCGACGACCGGATCGTCAGCGGCTACGGCATCCGCAACCCGAAAAACTGGCCGCCCTCGAGTTCCCCCGCACCATCAGCCGCACCGAAACGCCCACGCCGTAGTCCCACCCACCTGGAGCACAGGCAGCCACGCCGAGCCCAGCACACTCGTTCGGCGCGAGCACGGCGTTCGACTGGGTCATACCCGCGTTACCAGTTGTCCTGGTAGCTCAGATGCACGATGACCTTGTCCGGATCGCGGACCGATATCCACATACAGGTGGTGTAGCGGTCGAGTCCCCAGCCACGGAGCTGGCAGGCACCTCGGTAGGAGTCGCGCTCGCCTCGTGCGGACGAGGTAGTGGATGTGAAAGCCCAGCCGGCGGTGCTTTCGAGGTGGTCGCGGATCTGCGCGGAGGTGAGGTCCGGGGTGGTGGCCGTGCCGGTGATCACGAACTCACGGTCGCAACTGCTCGCGGACGATCGTGGCGTGCAACCCAGGTCGGCGGTCTCGCTGACGGACAGCCCAGCGGGCATCGGCCCGAGCGCATCGGTGGCGGGAACCCACGCGGGCCTGCCCGAGATGCCGATCATGACCGACGCCGCGAGCAGGGCAAGGCCGGTCAGCACGCAGTAGCACGCGATCGAGATACGGCCGATGAGTATGCGGGCCCGCGTCTTCGGATCTGTGGGAGCTGTGACGGCCGTGTCGAGGACCGGCGCGACGATCAGCACGATCATGACCACCGCTGTCAGTGCGACCCCGGCGGTGATCCGACAGTCAGCCCCGAGCCACCCCATCGCCGCTGTCAGTTGTGCGAGAGCCAGGACCGCGAGCACGGACAGGCCGACAACCCGGCCGGATCGGGTCTCGGCTGCGAGTGTCCAGCACAGCATCGGCATCACCAGCAGCAGCGACAGAAACACCATGAGCCGACCGTAAACCAGGCACCGCGCTGACCTGAACGGCCACGGACAGCGATAGATGTACCGCAAGCACCATCCGCGCGAGGGCCTGAGAGGGTAGTCGCCAGCATTGAACAGTTTGTGGCGCAGTGCAATTCGTGCAGCATCCCGATGCGATGTGACCATTGCAGGCGGGGTACTCCTACCCGGTTTCGGGCTGCCGGTGGCCGGAACTGTTCGGGCACCGCCCGCCGGCTCCCCCCGGGAGCGCGGTAACCGCGCTCTAATCGCGGTGGAACGACAGCCGGGCCGGCAGCCGCTCGAACGCCAGGCTCGCACCGCTCTGCGCCAACTCCATGGTCGGAATCGAACAGATCGCGCGCAGCAGACCCGGCGACAGCCGGTGCAGCACCCAGGCCGCGGTCGCGTCGAAATTCACCGGGACGACCGCGAGATTGAAGCGGATCGCGCGTTGCACCGCGCGCGCGACCATGTCCGGGGTCGCGAAACTGTAGCGGGACTGGGCATCGGCGAAGTGCGCGCGGAACTCCTCGGCCGCGGCGGTGTCCCGGCCACTGGCCAGGGTGGCGTTGGCGGCGAGCCGAGTGCGGGTGACGCCGGGGCACACCGCGCTGACGCCGATGTTCCTGGGCGCGAGGTCGGTTCGCAGCGACTCGGCCACCATGAGCGCGGCGGCCTTGGACGCGGAGTAGGACGGCGCCACCCGATTCGGGGTCCAGGCCGCGCCCGAGGCGATCACCACGATGTGACCGGGTCGCCCGCTCGCCACCATCTTCGCGCCGACGACCCGGCTGCCGTGCACGACGCCGTGCACGTTGATCGCCATGACGTTCTCCCAGTCCCGCGGTGTCTGGTCGAAGAACGCACCGCCCACCGCGATACCGGCATTGTTGACCAGAATGTCGGGCACCCCCACGCGAGAGATCACACTCTCGGTGACCGACGCCCACCGCTCGGGATCGCGGACGTCGAGCGCGTAGGCGTGACAGGCGCCGGCTGCGAGCGCGACGGTCTGCTCGGCCGCGGCGAGGTCGATGTCTGTCGCGATGACGATGTCGCCCGCGGCGGCCTGGCGCAGCGCTATGGCGCGGCCGATGCCGCTGCCCGCCCCGGTGACGACGACGACCCGTCCCCGCTTGTTCGCCACGGGTCCGCTGAACGGAATTCTCATGATCGGTTCCAATTCGATTGTCTGGTAAGGCATGTCGCGGCACAGGGCCCGACGGCGAAACCGCTACTTGGCGGCAGCGGGTGCGGGCTCGGTCACAGCCGTATCGCCCGGATCCGCGACCTCGGCCGATCCCACGACCGACCGGAAGGTGTAATCCGCCCGCGGATCGAAGGTTTCGCTGTGGTCCCACAGCGAGTTCCGAAATCCCCGGGACGGCCGCAGAATCGGCGCCTCACCCCGGGCATTGGAGAAGTAGCTGCGCACGTTGTGCTTCTTGACCTGCCGCTCGACCAGATACTCCTGCGCGACGACGGTGAACGGACTGGTGATCATGGCCCGATGCCAGGCGTCGTGCGCGGCGGGGGTCACCTCGGCGATCTGCGCGCCGCGCGCCCGGGCCTCGGTGATGACGCGGGCGATGTGCAGTCCGGAGTTCTCCATCATGCTCATCCAGGTCACACCGCTCCAGCCGTAGGGCCCGTACAGGAACCAGCGATTGGGCAGCCGCGGCATGGTGACGCCCGCGTACGCCTGCATGCCGTTCGCGCGGTAGAACTCACCCAGATCCAGACCGTCGCGGCCGGTGACCGCGCCGACCGGGAAGGACTCCGGGTCCGAGGCGACGTTGAACCCGGTGGCCAGCACGATCATGTCGTAGGCGCGCTCGACCCCGTCGGTGGTACGGATGCCCCGCTCGGTGAAGCGTTCGATCGGGGTGGTCAGCAGCGTGCCGTTCTCCCGGCCGAAGGTCTGCAGGAACCCGCGGCCGAAGGTCGGCATGTTCGCCATGATGCCGTGGCGGGGCACCAGCGCCGCGCGGGCCTGCGAATCCTTCACCAGGAAGCGCAGATACGCGCGGTAGGCCACCCGCAGCGCCGCCTCGGCACCGGTCAGCAGCGCCAGCGCGGCCCGCTTGGGCAGCCGCTCGGCCGCGACGACAATCGCTTGGTACGCATACCAATTGGCCATGTAGGCCAAAGTGTGGAAACGCTTGGAACGCATGAGCGCCTGCCCGATCCGGCCGAATGCGAAGTCCGGCTTGGGAAAACACCAGGTCGCGGTGCGCTGGTAGACGTCGAGCTGCGCGACTTCCGGCGCGAGCGACGGCACGATCTGCATCGAACTGGCGCCGGTGCCGATCACCGCGACCCGCTTGCCCGCGTAGTCGTAGGAGTGATCCCATCCGGCCGAGAGCATCAGCTTGCCCCGGTACTTCTCGACATCCGGGATGCCGGAGTTCGAGCGCGGCTCCAGGAAGAACCCGGTGGCATTGAGCACATACCGGGCGGTGAGCGTGCTGCCGTCGTCCAAATACAGTGTCCAGAAACCATTTTCGTCATCCCACACCTCGCGCTCGACCGAGACCCCGAACCGGGAGCGCTCGTACAGGCCGTGCTCGCGCGCCACGCGCCGGCAGTACTCGCGCACCTCCGCGCCGGGCGCGAACACCCGGGACCATTCGTTCGGGGCGAAGGTGAATTCGTACGAGGTCGAGGGCACGTCGAGCGCGACCCCGGGGTAGGTGTTGGCGATCCAGGTGCCGCTGAAATCGCCGCGCCGGTCCAGGATCACGAAGTCGTCGATGCCCGCGCGCCGCAGCTGGCAGCCCGCGGCTATGCCGCCGACACCCGCGCCGACCACGACGGCTTCCAGCTCCGGTAGTGGTGTGGCGGGCACGCGCTTCCCGGTATTCGAACCCATGTTTCCGACTCCTGTCGATCGTCTTCGATCCCTGCCCGCGACCGGTCGATTCCGGCGTCGCGAGCGCGGCGGCTCGGCTGATGCGCATCACCCTGAAACGGATATTAAACCTATTGGGATAGTGACGCAATCTGGATGTTCATAGAATCCTTGAAGACCTTAAAGGGGCTCCTGCCTGGTCAAGCGCTCCGGACGCTCGCTCGCGGAGTGTGATTCGGAGGCGGCTCTGTGGGTGTGGATGCCGCATTGGCAAGCCTTGTCGTGGTGAAGATATCTAGATAATGTGGCTATCTGAATACTTCGGACAGCGTTCCATGCGGTCCGGAAAGAGGAGGTTCTGCAATGGCGCAAGGCTCTACTCGGCAGCTGGATTCCGGTCGGCACCCAGCGACGCCCACGCTCGCGGGGGGACTGTTCGACCGGCTCGCACTGGGGATGACCAAGCCCGCTTACATCAGGCTCTGGTACGCCTCGGTCGCGGCCGTCAGCGTGGCCATCCTCGTCGTGACGGCCCTGGTATTGATCTACATCATGCCCGAGGGCTCGGATATCGCCGGGACCGTCGAGTTCTACGAGAAATACAACACCCTGCTTCGCGTGGTCTCGGCCGGCCTTGCGCTGATGTTCGTCCTGGGCGGGGTCTGGTCGGCGGCGTTCATCGGCACCCTGTGGGCCGCGGACACCAGCCGCAATCGCGTCTACACCTGGTCCGCGATCTTCAGCGAGATCCTGGTGCTGGGCCTGTTCTTCGCCGAGTCCGGCATTTTCGCGGCCACGGTGCTGCTGTCGGGCAACTCACCGGATTCCATCATCCACGCCCTGCACATCGTCGCCCTTGCCTCGGCGGCGCTGCTCGGGCCGGTGTGGGTGCCGTTCGCCCTTGCGGCCCTGCTGATCTCGCGTCGTTCGGGCCTGTTCCCGCGCTGGTTCAACCGCCTGTGCGTCGCGGTGATCCTCGTCGACATCTGCACGATCACCGGCGTGTTCACGCTGTCGGGTCCGCTCAACGGCGAGAACGGAATGATCGGCGCCTTCGCCGGTGTGCTGTGCCCGGTGCTGTGGGTCGCGGGCACCGTCGCATGGGAATTCGTGGACTGGGCGCGTGATCGCGCGAGCTCGATCGCGGCCGCCGCACCGGAAATCGCTTCGGGCACATACCTGTCCGCCCCGGTGTCGGAGGTGGTCGCCAATGGGTGACACGACCCGCCCGCAGTACGAAGTCGCCGTGATCGGCGCGGGTCCCGGTGGCATCGCCGCCGGCACCAAACTCAGGATGGCCGGGATCGACGACTTCGTGATCCTCGAACGCGCCGAGGACGTAGGCGGCAGCTGGCGCGAGAACAACTACCCCGGCATCGCCGTGGACGTGCCCTCGACCACCTATCAGTACTCGTTCGAACGCAACGCCGGATGGTCCCGTTTCTTCGCGTACGGCCCCGAGGTGCAGCGATATCACGCCGACGTGGCCCGCAAGTACGGCCTCTACGAGCGCACCAGGTTCAACAGCAACGTCGAACGCGAGATGTGGGACGGCGAATCACGCTGCTGGGTACTGCATCTCGGGGACGGCACCGAGGTCACGGCGCGGTTCGTCATCAGCGCGATCGGCGCGTTCGTCCGGCCCAAGGGCGACGTCGGCATCCCGGGCGCGGATTCCTTCCGGGGCAAGGTGCAACGGCCGACGTCCTGGGACGGCGACTACGACCTGACCGGCAAGTCGGTCGGCATCATCGGCACGGGAGCCAGTGCGGTGCAGATCATTCCGGCGATCGCCGCCGAGGTCGGCGCCCTCACGGTCTTCCAGCGGACCCCGGTGTGGTCGGTGCCCAAGCCGGACTTCGTGGTGCCGCGGGTCATGAAGGCGGCGCTGGCGATACCGGGCGTATCGGCGTTCATCAATGGAATCGCCTTCGTCGCAGTCGATCTCATGCTGCGCCTGGTCGCGAATTCGCCGATCGGGCTGTTCCGTAACGCCGCGAGCAGATTCGACGCGTGGCTGATCGCGGGCTATCGCCGGTACGTCGGATTCGTCGTGAAAGACCCTGCGACGGCCGCGAAACTGAGCCCGGACTTCGGCGTGCTGGCGAAACGCCCGACCCTGTCGAGCGGCTATCTGCCGGCCTACAACCGGGACAATGTCTCGCTGGTCACCGAGCCGATCGCGGAGGTCACCGCCGACGGCGTGACGACCCGCGACGGCGTCGCGCGCCCGCTGGACGTGCTCATCCTGGCGACCGGCTACGAGGTGTTCTCCGATCCCGAAACCTACCTTCCAGGAACGATTGTCGGCCGCGACGGATTCGACCTCGCGACGTTCTACCGCGAGCACGGCCTGCAGGCGTACCAGAGCGTGTCGGTGCCCGGGCTGCCGAATCGATGGACGCTGGTCGGCCCGTACTCCTGGAGCGGCACCAGCTGGCACGCCTTCGTGGAGACGACCGCCGATCACGCGATCCGCGCCATCGGCGAGACCAGGCGGCGCGGCGCCGATGTCTGCGAGGTGCGCGCGGAAGCGGCTGCGGAGTACCACCGTTCGGTACACCGGCGCGCCGAAGGCGTGCGCTACTACCTGTGCGAACTGAACGGTCACGTGCCGACGTACTACCGCAATTCGCAGGGGGACAGCACCTACATCCGGCCGGAGAGCTTTTTCGCGGCCCGACGGCGCACCCGCAAGTTTCCGCTGGATGATTACCGTTACGAGACAGGGAAATCGGTGTCCGCGAGTACGCCCGGCGAGGCCGTGAACGCGGTGCCCGGCGGATTTTGACATCGACTCGGCCCCGGCGGTTTCCTGCCGCCGGGGCCGAGTCATGACCTCAGGCAGTCTCGCCGGCGACGCTCACCGCCGCGGCCTGCTCCAGCAACCGGCGCATCCACAGCCGGATCGTCTCGGCGAGCAGTTGTGCGGATTCGTCGGCGGTGATCGACTCACCGGCCGAGCCGAGGATCAGCCCGGCCCCGGTCGCGAAGATCGCGCGCACCGCGGATTCCGTCAATGGATCATTCGGCGGAATGCTCACCGGCAGAAAGTCTTCCAACAGCACGCGACCGGATTCGATGACGCGCCGGATCATGTTCGCGGTGTCGTCCCGCTGCGCGGTATCGCGCATGACGATGATCAGATACTCCGCGCCGAGGATGAGCAGCGCGGTGTCGGTGGACGACCGCGCCCACCAGCGCGAGAGCACCTCGAGACGCGATTCCATATCCTCCGGTGCCGCGACGAGCATCGGCATCAGCTTTGCCAGCTCGCGCACCAGGCCTCGCTGGATGACCTCGACGCAGAGCGCCTCCTTGTTGTCGAAATTGCTGTACAGCGCGCCGATGGTGCGGCCCGCCTCGGCCGCGATGGCCGCGATGGAGGTGGCGTGATAGCCGTCGGCGAAGAAGAGCTGTTCGGCGGCGTCCAGCAGGTCTTCCCGGGTCCGCGCCTGGCTTTCGGCGCGGGTGAGAACTCTTCGCGTCGCCATCGGCGGCCGACCTCCCGCTGTCCGTGGTGCGATCCCGGCTCGGGACCGAGGATCAGCATCACTTGGATAATATAGCTATGTAAATAGTAATACCATGCGAATTTGGTGAAGGGTCAGCCCTTGGCGACCGGCAATTGGGCATCTGCACAGAACCGGATAGTCTCGGTACTCGAAATGCTGACCCACGTGCTGGACTGCTCGCCGGCGGAGGACATCGGAGGATCGGATGGCCGCTCGTAAGGTGCTGACCCGTGCGGAGAGTCAGGCGCGCACGCGCGACGAGTTGATCGAGGCCGCGGAGATCCTGTTCTACGCCAACGGCTATTTCGCGACCTCACTGGCCGCGATCGCCGCGGAGGCCGGTCGCACGATCGGCGCGGTGTACAGCAATTTCGAGAGCAAGGAAGCGCTCTGCCTGGAAGTGCTGCGCGGCTGGGGGAATTCCTCGCTGTCCCGGCTCGTCACCGCGATCGCCGCCGGTGACGGCACCCTCGATCAGCGTCGCGACGCGATCAGCTCGTGGTGGGCCACCGAAATGGCCAACAATCGCGCCCCGATGATCCTGGCGGCGGAGTACGCGATCAGCGTGATCCGCGATCCGGGTCAGCGGGACATCACGATCGAGGCGGTCGAGCGGATAGTCGAGTCCGGGCGGGCCCTGTTCCTGGAACACCTGCCCGAGGGCGCGGACGTGACCGGCCCGCTGGTGGACAGCGCCGTGCGCGGGGTCCTGAGCACCGGCGTCGGCTTGGCGGTCGGCCACGTGGCCGGCGTGATGGAGATCGACAAGTCGGTCGAAGTGCTCACGGCCACAATGGAGTTCTGGCTCGACCGCCTGGGCGCTGCGGTACGCGAGGTCGGCCGACCCACGGACTGACGCACACCGCGAAACAGCGCCGCGTGGGACGTGACTATCCGGATCACGTGGTCCGGGGTGGGCGGGGGTGCGGGATCTTCGGTGGGTAGCGCGTTGCCGCCGACCGAAGGACTCTCCGCCATGAGCCATGTGATCACCGAGGACGGGACCCGGATCTTCTACAAGGACTGGGGCCCGGCGGACGGGCAGCCCGTGCTGTTGAGCCACGGGTGGCCGTTGAACTCCGACGCGTGGGAGAGCCAGGCGCTCTATCTCGCCGAGCACGGGTGCCGGGTCATCGCGCACGACCGGCGCGGGCACGGGCGGTCCACGCAGACCTGGACCGGGAACGAGATGAACACCTACGCGGACGATCTCGCGACGCTGCTCGACGCACTGGACCTGACCGGGGTCACGCTGGTCGGGCATTCCACCGGCGGCGGGGAGATCACCCGGTACGTCGGCAGGCACGGGTCGGGGCGGGTCGCCAAGCTCGTGCTGGTCTCGGCGGTACCGCCGTTCATGCTGCGGACCGAGGACAATCCCGAGGGGCTGCCGATCGAGGTGTTCGACGGCATCCGGGCGGGGGAGCGCGCCTCGCGATCACAGTTGTATCGCGATCTCGCCGACGGCCCCTTCTTCGGTCACAATCGGCGAGGTGATGTCCCGCAGGGTATTCGGGATTCCTTCTGGTTGCAGGGCCTGGCTTCCGGGCACCGCAACGCCTACGAATGCATCGCGGCATTCTCGGCCACCGATTTCCGTGACGATCTGGCCGGTATCGACGTGCCGACCCTGGTCATCCACGGCGACGACGATCAGATCGTCCCGTTCGAGGTCGGCGGGCAGCGCTCGGCCAAGCTCGTCGCCGGCGCCGAGTTGATCGTCTACGCCGGCGCCGGTCACGCGCTGCCCGACACCGAGAAGCAGCGCCTGTCCCAGGACCTGCTCACTTTCATCCGTTCGTGACCACCGAAAAAAGGACTTCACCATGACTCAGCCCGCCTCCACCGGAAAACCGCCCATCGTCCTCATCCACGGGCTCTGGATGACCCCGTCCAGCTGGGATACCTGGGCCAACCGCTTCCGCGCACGCGGCCACCAGGTCATCGTCCCGGGCTGGCCCGGCATCGACGACCGGCCCCCGGCAGATGTGCGCAAGGACCCCAGCGGGCTGAAAGGCGTCGGCATCGTGCAGATCGTCGACAACTACGCCCGCATCATCGAGGCGCTGCCCGAAAAGCCCATCATCATGGGGCATTCGTTCGGTGGCATCTTCACCCAGATGCTCGCCGACCGCGGTTACGGCATCGCGGCTGTCGGTGTCGCGCCGGGTCAGCCCGCGGGCATCCTCACCCTGCCGTTCTCGACGCTGCGCACGGGCCTGCCGATTCTGTCGAATCCGTTCGGGCGCAACGGCGCGAGCCCGATCTCCAAGGGGCACTTCCACTTCACCTTCGGCAACGACCTGAGTCGCGCCGCATCGGATCTCGAGTGGGAGGCCAGTGCGGTCAACTCCTCCAACCGGGTGTTCTTCGAAGGCGTGCTGTCCCTGCCGAAGGGGCCGAAGGGCATCACGGCCGTCGACTTCGCCAAGCCCGATCGCGCTCCGCTGCTGCTGATCTCCGGTGAGATCGACAACGTCGCGCCGCCCGCCATTCAGAAGGCGACCCTGGCCAAGTACTCGAAGGGCACCGCACTCGTCGAGCGCGTGGAATTCGCGGGCCGCACCCACCGCCTGGTCAGCCAGGACGGGTGGGAGGAGATCGCGGACTACGCACTCGACTGGTCCCTGCGCAACGCGGCGAAAGGCTGAACGGCATGACCTCTCGTAAACCATTGCGGCGCGGACCGCTGGTGGCCGTGCTCGCGGCCGCGGTGTTGGGCCTCGCGCCGCTTGCACCCGCCGCCGCGGCTCCCGCCGATCCCACGGTCGTGCTGGTGCACGGCGCGTTCGCCGACGCCTCCAGCTGGGACGGGGTGGTAGCGGAATTGCGCGAGCGCGGCTATCGCGTGGTGACCGTGGACAATCCGCTGCGCGGACCCGGCAACGACGCGCAGGCGGTGCAGCGCGTGCTCGACACCATCGACGGCCCCGTCGTACTGGTCGGGCACTCCTACGGCGGTGCGGTCATCACCAATACCCACGACGACAAGGTCAAGGCGAACGTCTACATCGCCGCCTTCGCCCCGGCCGAGGGCGAGTTCGTGCAGGGCCTGCTCAGCCCGATCCAGTTCCCGGGCAGCCGAATCCTGCCGCCCGCACTGCAATTGAAGCCGGTCACCGGGGGAGTGGACGGGTTCATCGCGGAGGAGTACTTCCACGAGATCTTCGCCCAGGACGTCAGCGCGAGCACCGCCGCTACCATGTTCGACCACCAGAACTCGGCGGCGCTGTGGGCCAATCTCGAACCCAGCGGGAAGCCGTCCTGGGCCACGACGCCGAGCTGGTACCTGCTGTCCAAGGACGATCGGGTGATCCCGGCGGCATCGCAGCGTTTCATGGCGTCGCGGGCCGCGCCCGGCGCGACCACCGAGATCGACGCTTCGCACGCGTCGCTGGTCTCGCAGCCCGCGGTGGTTGCCGACACCATCCAGGCCGCCGTGACCGCGAGTCGATGACGCCGCGCGGGTGAAGGCGTGACCCGCCGGTATCGGTGTCGAATCCGACACCGATACCGGCCGGGTAGGTCACCCGGACATCGGTCCAAGATGTCAGAATCTGCTGACCATGTCAGCAGATCCACACCGGTCGCCACGGCCGTGACCATAGTTTTCGATACGCGGGTGCTCGCGCCGCACGAACGCGCCGACGCCGTCTGCGACGCCATGCAGACCTCGTCGGTCCCCTCGCATGTGGCGCACGAGGATCCCGGCGGCGCGGTGCACGGGGTCTTCGAGATGTGGGAGTTCGGCGCGGAGAGCATCTTCCGGGCCGAGATGTCCGGAATCCGGTTGCGGCGCACCGTACGTCAGGTGCGGGGCTTCGAGGCGCCCATGCTCGCCATCGCGGTCCAGCAGCGCGGTCTGGGCGAGTACGAGCAGTTCGGCGAGCAGCGGCTGGTTCCGGTGAACAACCTGCACGTCATGGATCTGAACGCCCCCTACGACTTTCGCTGGAGCGGGCGCGGCACGTCCACCTGCCTGTACGTCCCGCTGGACCGGCTGGACCTGCCCGCCCAGCTGGTGCGGTCCGCGGCCCCGCTGGTGCGCGAGAGCCCGATCTACCCCCTGCTCGTCGATCACATCCTGGCGATGACGGCCGCCGCCGACGCCCTGAGTGCCGACGCGTCCTCCGCGTACGTCGGTTCCGCCGCTACGGAACTCGTTCGCGGCCTGCTGCTCTCGGCGGCCCGCCCCGAGCTGGACGCCACGATCGTCCCCGCCCGGGCCCTGCTGCCCCGCATCCGCGCCTACGCCCTCGACCACCTGGGCGATCCGAACCTCGACGCCGCCACGATCGCCCGCGCCCACGGGGTGTCGGTCCGCTACCTCTACAAGATCTGCGCCGCGGCCGATTTCACCCTGGCCACCTGGATCCTCGCCCAACGCCTGGAACGGGTGAAAGCCGACCTGTCCGGCCCCCTGGCCCACCACCGCTCGATCGGTTCGATAGCCTCCCGCTGGGGTTTCCGCGATCACTCCCACTTCACCCGCCGCTTCCGCCAGGCCTACGGCATGACTCCGAGCGAGTGGCGCAGCCTCTCCGCTCCGGGAAGCTGAACCTCCTGGACTGCCGTCTCGGCGACAGGCCATCGGCATCGCTCCTACCGCCTGCGGTTCCAGGCCAGTCGCTTCGCCGTGCGCGATCGGCGGCACGAGCGAACATCCGAGGCTTTCCACTTTCGGGCAGCTATCGCACCTGTCGGAACGGTGGATCATCAAAAGTGATCGTCCATGTGTCCGGATCCAGCCAGCGCGGAGGATCTGGCCTGACGGGCACGTGTACGTGCGTGGGCAGGGTCACGTTGAGCCGTTCCGCATCGAGCCGTGTGCCGGAGTCCAGCTCCCAGTGCAGGTTCACCACATGGCCTTCCCAGTCCTCCCACAGTCCGTCGACGATCGAGGTGATCGTCTGCTCGAGCCCGAAATTGCACCACGGCCGTCCCTCTTCATTCTTCGAATCGGCCCAACCGGTCGAGGGGTCGTAGGTTCCGTAGACGAAGAGGTAAGCGCGAATATCCTCACCGACCGCGCAGTCCAGTTCGGCGTATTGGAAGAGAGCGATACCGACTGTCGCAGAGTTAATTTCAGGTGCTTCCGAGCAGCACGACGACTTGATCACCGGTTGATCCTTCACTCAGTTCAGGTACGCGGCAAGTATCGAACGCCCCGCAGATCTCATCAGCGTGGTATGCGGCAGCCGCTGACGTTCCGAGCGCGGAGGGTCGGATTGTTGTCTCCGGTCTCGGATGGGCGGCGCCTGTTCGGAGGGCCAATTATCGTGCACTATCGCAGTAGATTTGGCGGAAACCGGCACGGAAGAGCCGATAGTGCACGATAAGTAGAGCCCGCCCGCATTCGGAAGATCACTGCGTTCGCCGGCCGGCACCTAGGTCGTCCCGACGTCCGCGAGCCACGATCGTTCCGCTGACCCCAGATTGCCTCTGTCGGTCGATCTTCCGTCCCTTCTGCGGCGCGGATCAGATCAGCTTGGTCAAGCGGTGCGGATGTCTGGGGCTACGGTCTGCCTAGCTCGATCCATCGCTCCTGCATCAGATCCACACACTCATGAATCTCGGGACGCGGCTCCTGCAAGGTCTCGCGCACGGCGGCGATCGCATTTGGGACCAGGTCCCGACTGCGCCGGCGAACAACACCGACAAGCAAACCGCGACTCCAATTTTGGAGCCGCCCGCGCTCTGTGCGGTGCGAGTTCAGGCCTGAGCATCCCCGAATGCCAGTTGATTCGGTGTGAGCGCAGACTGCCGCCCTGTCAATCGAGAGCGTCGTACTCCGCGGGCGGCTGCAACCACTCCGGGTGATTCAGCCAGTAGTAGCCATGCAAATGCACCATCGCCCAATGCCAAGCCTGATCGTGGAAAACCAGACCGCGACACTCTTCATCGGGTGCCTCGTAGTAATAGAAGGCGACAGCTCGGGCCTCGGCCTCCGCTGACGTCAGCCCTCCGTATCGCTCCATAACCCAGGCATAACTCCGACGTTCACTCGTCAACAACCGGAGATACACATCTTCATCCCAGTCGTACTCCCCGGCCATCCGCGCTCCCCGTTCTCCCGGCCTCATCCTCTCGCGTCAAAGGAACTAGGGCTAGCCCTTATCCTTCTGTACTCGCTCATCGGCTGGTTGGGCACTTGCTGTCAGGGCCAGGTCCTGGCCGGCCGAAGGGTAAGCAGCAGGGGGACCGGCCCCGCCCGCTCTGCGGGACTGTGCTTACTTCAGACGGCTCCGGCGCGAGAAAAGACTCGAATCCCGTGAACAGGCCACCTCTCGGCTCGCTCAAACCCACCCGCCCTGCTGCCCGGGTCGTCGCTCCTCCGAGACGAGTTGCGGATCAGCCTCTTTACGTTCGTTATCACGCCGAGGGACGGAGAGGTTATCTGTCTCGCTGGTCTGGCCGAATTCACCGCAAGGAGGCCGACAACTACCGCAACTCCGTCGGTGGAATGAGACGTTTGTCTCGACCGAACCAGACTCAACTCGAACAGGAAGCCGCCCGAGTCCGCAGGCAAGAGCGATGTCCTTGGCTGTAGTTGCTATGGCCGCCAGCCGGGTAGCGCTGACCGGTTCGGTCAGCGCGGTATGCGGCATGTGAGTACGTTGCGGAGGACGCTCTGCGGCTAGGCTGCGACTGGAATCGCGGCGGCGTCAGACCGTTGAAGAACTTTGCGCGGGGAGCTTTCACTCATGATCGATCCAGCCTTCGAGATCGAAGACGCTTCCGAGATTCTCATTGCGATCGGCGAGCTCATCCTTGGCGATTCCGAGTACCACGACACCCCCTGGAACGCATTCACTCTGGTTGTCGATCTCGACCGCGGCAGATCTATGTACGGCTACGCCTATGCAGACGACGGCCTCTGGCAGGCGGCCAGACCAGGTGGCATTGATGTGCTCAACCGCGCTGTGGACCTCCGTGCGGCAATGTCTGAGCCCGGGAAACGGGACTGGAAGCTCTGTGTGATCCAAGTGTCGCGCTCCGATGAGGAGATCACCATCGACTTCGAGTACAAATCAACGAAGCGCTGGAAAGTCACTCCAGCCAACGTCTATGACATGGCCGAAAAGCTACGCCCGCAACTGTCAGCCACTCCTGACTCCACGCAACCCCAGCCCAGCGGTCGATGGTGGCGACGCCGCCGCCTCTAGCTATCAGAGTTGCACTGAACTCGGCATGTCAGTGCGTTCGGCCGGCCGCGGCATCACCTGTCCGAACGACCTTGTAGGCGGCAGAGGAGCGTGCTCGACAAGGCAACCTCGTCGAGGAAACCGCATCCGCCGCAGCCACGGCTCTCACCCGTGCCACGCGCGCCAGAGGGAGGCGTAGCTGCCCCGGCGGGCGAGTAGCTCGGTGTGGGTGCCGAGCTCGACGATGCGGCCGTCTTCCATGACCGCGATCCGGTCGGCGTCGTGTGCGGTTTGCAGGCGGTGGGCGACGGCGATCACCGTTCGGCCGGACAGGATGGCGGCCAGGCCGCGTTCGGTATCGCGGGCGGTGGTCGGGTCGAGCATCGCGGTGGCCTCGTCCAGGATCAGTGTGTGCGGATCGGCCAGTAGCACGCGAGCCAGCGAGAGTTGCTGTGCCCGAGCATCATCGAGCTGATGCCGGCCGTCGAGCAGGGTATCGGGATAGTCCGGCAGCTCCGTGGCCCAGCTCGCACCGACTGCCGACAGGGCGGCGGTCAACTCGGCGTCGGTGGCGGCCGGGGCGGCCAGGCGCAGGTTCTCACGCAGGGTGTCCCGGAAGATGTGGTGTTCCTGGGTGACCAGGATGACCTGACGGCGCAGCCGGTCCGGCGCGAGCTCGGCGATCGGCACGCCGCCGACGGTGATCGAACCGCGGCCGGGTGCGTCGAGTCCCGCCAGTAGCCGGCCGAGGGTGGATTTGCCCGCACCGGATGGCCCGACGATGGCGATCCGTTCCCCGGGCCGGATATCGAGGTCGATGCCCTTCAGGACTTCCCTCCCGCTGCCGTAGGCGAAATGCACATCGGCGCAGACGATTCGGGCATCAGCGGGTTCGGTGGCTGCCGAGGAAACCGGATCGGCTCCCGGTGATCGCGCCAGCGCGACGCCCTCGATCCGGGCGAACGCGGCCGTGGCGCTTTGGATCTGGTCCAGCCACATCATGAACAAGTTCAGCGGATCGATCAGCCGTTGCAGGTAGAGCGCCGCAGCTACGACGGTACCCAGGGCGATCATGTCGTTGCGGTGCAACCAGCCACCGAGCACCAGCACGCCGACCACCGGTAGCGCGCAGGCGATCTCCACCACCGGAAACAGTCGGGTGCGCAACCGCAGGGTCGACAGACGTGCCTGCCTGCTCGCCGCGATGGTGGAATCCGCTAACCGGATACGTGATCGGTCCATCCCGAGTGCCTCGACGGTTCGCGCTCCCTGGACGGTGGTTATGACCGCCTCGTTGACCTGTCCGGCGGACATGGCCTGCCACAGATAGGCGGCCTCGGCCCGGCGCAGGTAGGAACGCAATGCGAAGACGGCGACGGTCAACGTGGCCAGTCCCGAACCACCGAGCATCGGATCGAGCAGCAACACCGCGACCATGAGAAAAAGCAGCTGAACCGCCGCCAGGAAGAGCTGGGGCGCCATGCTGCGCAACATGAGGACGACGGCGTTCACGTCCGCGGTACCCCGGGTGATCAGATCCCCGGTGGTCGCATGCTCGACCATGGAGCCGGGTAGTGCGAGCGTGCGGTCGAGGAAGCGCTCGCGGATTCGGGCGGCCGCGCGCTCGCCGAAGCGATAACACAGCAGTTGCGCGTAACGCAGCAGCACGATGTGGGCCACCGTCACGACCAGGATCGCCAGGGCGAGCCGATCCACGGTAGCGAGCGCCGCGTGCTCGGGCGTATCGGTGACCGCGTCGACGATGCGCCCGAGCAGCAGCGGCATCAGCAGCCCGGCCCCGGCTGCGAGCATGTTCACGACCATCGCACCACTGAAAAGCCAACGGTCAGAGTATATTTCCCGCCAGGCGGCACGCCGGACGCCGGCCGCGGTGGCGACCGGAAGCACGGTGGTCATCGCAGTGCCGGGGACGCGGTGCCGCGCGTGACGAGGCGGTGATAGCCCGGCTCGGTATCGAGCAACCGTCGATGGGTGCCGGTGGCGGCTACCCGCCCGTCGACCACGTAGTACACCCGGTGGGCGCGATGCAACACCGTCGGTGAGGTGCTGGCGAGCACGGTGGTCGCGCCGCGGCGAGCCGTGACCAATCGGGTCACGATCCGTGCCTCGGTGTGTGCGTCCACCGCGGAGGTCGGTTCGACCGCGAGCAGCACCTCGGGCGCCGCATACAGGGCGCGGGCGAGCCGGAGCCGCTGCCGCTGCCCGCCGGACAGGTTGTGACCATCGGGTCCGACAACGGCGTCCAGGCCCCGTGGCAGCGCGGCGACGATGTCGTCGGCCGCCGCCGTATGGATGGCCACACGGATCCGCTCGTCATCGCAGTGGTGCCGACCCGCGACGATCTCGCGCACCGATCCGGCGAACAGGTGGGAGTCATTGTCGGCAACCAGAATTCGTGCGCGGACCGAGTCGAGTTCCACCGCATCGAGCCGGGCGTTGCCCCAGCGCGCATCGGAGAGCGCGAACCGGCCGAGCCGGTCGACGATCACGACACCATCGGCCGGTGTGGCGCATGCGAGCGCGGTGAGCAGTCCCGGCTCCACCGCCACGCAGGAGTCCGGATCCCGCAGCACCGCAGCCGATTCCGGTGCATCGCTGGTTCCCTCGGTATCGTGCTCGTTGCTCAGCCGCAACAGCTGGACCACCCGGGCGGCCGAAATCCGGGCGCGAGCGATCCCGCTGCCGCCTTCGATGAGGAATCCAACAGGCACGACCAGCATGGCGGTATAGCCGTAGATGGCGACCAGATCACCGACGCTGATCGCCTGGGCTGCTGTCATTCGGGCTGCCAGCCAGGTGACCAGCGCCAGAAACAGCATCGGCAGGCCGGCGGCGAGGGCGTCGACCCAGCTGGCCACGGCACCCACATGCTCGCCCTTCGCGATCAGCGCCCGCGACTCACGGTGGAAGCGAGCCGCGTACCGCTGCTTGCCACCCAGTCCGTTGAGCACCCGCAGCCCGGTGAGGATATCGGCGAGCCGCTCGGTCAAAGCACCCTGATCCTCCCGATACCCCTTGCCGCGCTGCTGGATCCGGTGCAGCAACGGCACGATGGCGCCGATGATCAACGGAACCCCGGCCAGCACGACCAGTGCCAGCAGCGGCGAGATCGACAGCAGCACCACGGCGACGACGAGATAGGCGATCACCGCGCCGACACCGGGGCCGGTGATCGTCAGCGACTGGGCGATGACCTGCATATCGGCCGTGCCGATGGTGGTGACCTCGCCCGCACCCAGCGTGCGCGCCAGCGAGTTGCCGAGAGATACGCTGCGGTGCACGGTCACCCGGATGACACGGTCGGCGGCATCCATGCGGACCTTGGTCATGACCCGATGCCGGGCGATGCCGGAACCAGCGATCGCGACGGCGACAGCGAACCCCGCTGCGGCCCACAGCGCGAGCGCGTTCGCATCGCCGCCCACCAGCCCATCGTCGATCGCGCGAGACAAGACGTAGGGCGGCACCGCGAGCGACACCATCCATATCGTGCCCAAGGCCGCCCCCAGCGCGATCCGCCATTTCTGGCTGACGACCAACCACCACAGAAACCGCCCCGGCCCGGCTACATCTCGCGGACCCGGAACGAGAAAAGCGTCAGCCACCCCTTCACTGTAGGCATGTGGCCGGGCGCCCCCTGATCGTGCGGATCACCGCTGAGGCGGGGCCACCGCTACCGAAACGCTCGCACCAGCGCAGTCGGGTGCGTCCTTCCGTGGCACGCAGGCGCGGACGGCACGGCACGTGGTACCCGATTTTCGTGCAGCAGTTCAGAAGTCAGCCACCTCCACTGGGACTAACCACAATTTCGCCCCACATCCCTGCTACCCGGCCGATCCCGCTGATACCGTCGATCTTCGGAGTTCGACGGCGCCTCCCCTGTCCGGGTGGACGGCCGTCCCGACCCGCACGCAAGGTGCTTTCGTAGAACGGCCGGGAACAAGTGGTCACCGAAATCTTCGATATGACAATCGATTTGCCGGTCGAGCCGGAGGTGATCCGGAGTTTGCTCGTCGATCCGCAGCTCTATTCGCGGGTCTTCGTGGGGATCGGGGCCTGTGAGCAGCTCGAGACCCCGATCGCGGGCACGACGTGGCTGCTGCGCATCGGTACGGCCGAATCGGGCGTGCACACCCGGCGCGCGGCCTTCGCTGCCGACCGGCACGGCGGACTGCAGCTGCGGTGCGCCGACAGCGGCGCGCTGGTCAGCGTCCGGGTGCGCAGGCTCGACGAGACGACCCGGCTCACCATGACGTTCCTGGCGGCCGCACGGATCCACCCGGCGGTGGCCGAGCTGTCCAATGACGACGTGATCGCCTGGGTCGAAGCCGGATTGGGCCGGATGGTCGAGCTGATCTCCGGCGCGCACACCTCGACCGTGGTCAACGGCGAGAACCGGCCGCTGCGACAGCGCGCGCAAGTGGCCGGGCAGATCGTCTCGACCGGTGTGGTGCGCCCGCTGCGGCCGCTGCGTTCGGTCAAGCAGATCGGCGGCCTGGCCAAGTGGGGGTTCAACCTGGCGGGCGGCTACGCCGCGGCCGCGGCCTACGCCCCCGGCCGGGCGGCGGTGGTGGACGATCGCGGGGTGCGGACGTTCCGGGAGATGCACGAGCGCAGCCGGGCGCTGGCGGGCGCGATGTCCGCGCGCGGGCTGGGCCCCGGCGACGCGATCGGGCTGCTGACCCGCAATCACGCCGAGATGATCGAAACCATGGTCGCGGCAGGCAAACTCGGCGTGGACGTCTTCCTGCTCAACGCCGGGCTCTCGGGCCGGGTCATCGAGAACATCGTGCAGCGGCATCGGCTCACGGCGCTGTTCGTCGACGAGGAACTCGATCCGCTGGTCCAGCACCTGCACACCGACATCGACCGCTACCGCACCGATCCGGACGTGGTGGACGGAACGACGGGCCAGCTGATCGCCCAGAAGCACAACGGTTTCCGCGCCTCCTCCCGTCGAGGACGGTTGGTCGTGCTCACCTCCGGCACCAGCGGAACCCCCAAGGGCGCGCGCCGTCCGCATCCGCGCGGGTTCGCCACGGTCGCGGCCCTGCTGTCCCGAATTCCCCTGCGCATGAACGAAACCATGGTCATCCCCGCCCCGCTGTTCCACACCTGGGGCCTGGCGGCGCTGCAACTGAGCACCGCGCTGCGCGCGACCGTCGTGCTGTCGAGCCGATTCGACGCCGAGGACTGCCTGCGCCAGATCGCCGAACATCGCGCGAGCACCCTCATCGTGGTTCCCACCATGGTCCAGCGCATTCTGGACCTCCCGCCCGAGGTCCGCGCCGCCTATGACATCTCGAGCCTGCGGGTGGTCGCCAGCTGCGGCGCACCCCTGGCGGGCATCACCGTGCTGCGTTTCATGGATGCCTTCGGCGATATCCTCTACAACACCTACGGTTCGACCGAGGTCTCCTGGGCCACCATCGCCACCCCGGACGACCTGCGCGTGTCCCCGACCACCGCCGGACGACCGCCGCTCGGCACCCGAATCGCCGTGCTGGACAAGGAGCGCCGCCCCGTCGCGATCGGCGCGGTGGGACGCATCTACGTGGGCAACCACATGCTGTTCGACGGCTACGTCAACTGCCCTCCGCCCGACGAATCCCGCGGTCTGCTCGACACCGGTGACCTGGGCTACCTCGATGCCACCGGCCGGCTGTTCATCGCCGGCCGCGACGACGAGATGATCATCTCCGGCGGCGAGAACGTCTTCCCCCGTCCCGTCGAGGAGGCGCTGTCGCACCTGCCGCAGATCAGCGAGGTCGCCGTGATCGGCGTCCCCGACCTCGATTTCGGCCAGCGCCTGGCCGCCTACATCGTCAAGCGCGAAGGCTCCGACCTCGATCCCCATATGATCCGCACCTACATCCGCCATCGCCTGAGCCGCTTCAGCGTGCCCCGCGACATCGTCTTCCTGCCCACCCTTCCGCGCGGGGAGACCGGCAAGGTCCTCAAACGCCTGCTCGCCCCGGTCCAGCCCGCCCACTGACCGCTGCCCGCGCGGGTCCTCGTGAGCCTGCCCTGCCCGCTCCGCGGGACTGTGCACGATCGGGCCAAAACCGGTGCACTCCGGGCACAGCGCACCGCCCGAATCGGATTAAGCTCCCTACCCCGGGTCTGTGGCAGGAGAGGGAGCGTTGATGTTCGTTCCAGGTGTGCCTGCTGTCCGACAGCGTGGTGAATGGGCTTCGTCGTGAGCGGCGACAAGTCGGTGCTGGTGGGTCGAGTCGCCGAGCTCGAGGAGTTGAGCGCCCGCGTCGGCGCGGCCCGGAACCGGGTCGGGCAGGCGTTGCGGCTGGTGGGGGAGCCGGGGATCGGGAAGACCGCGCTCGTGGAGGCGGCGATCGAGCGCGCCAACGGGTTTCGCGTGCTGCGCGCGGACGGGTTCGAGGTCGAGCAGGCCCTGCCCTACGCCGGGGTGCAGCGGTTGCTGGCGCGCGCCGACGCCCCGCTGACCGAGCTGCCCGCGCATCATCGGGAAGCACTGCTGGTGGCGATCGGGCACCGCGGCGGGCCGGTGCCGAATCGCTTTCTCGTCGGCCAGGCGCTGCTCGGGCTGTTCGCGCTGGCCGCGCGCGGCCGCCCGGTGCTGTGCGCCATCGACGACGCGCAGTGGGTGGACCGGGAATCGCTGGACGCCTTGGGTTTCGCGGCCCGCCGCCTGCACGCGGACGCGGTGCTGGTGCTGTTCGCGTCCCGGCCCGACACCGAATTGGACATGCACCTGGGCGGCATCGCGGTCCACCCGGTCGCCGAACTCGAGCGCGCGACGGCGATAGAACTGCTCACCGCCCGCCTCGGCGTGCGCTTCGATCCGCTGATCGCCGCCGACATCGTCGCCGAAGTCGGCGGAAATCCTTTGGCCCTGACCGATCTCGCTCACGATTTCGACGCCAGGCAGCTCGCGGATTCTTCCTTCGCCCCCCATCCGAGGGGCGCGGGCCACCGCCTCGAACAGCTCTACCGGCGACAGGTCCGCGACCTGCCGCCCACCACCCAGGACTGGTTGCTGATCGCCGCCGCCGAGGCCACCGGCGACCTGCGGTTGGTCGACGCGGCCGCGGGCGCGCTCGGCGTCCCCGAAAGTGCGGGGGAGGCAGCCGATTCGGCGGGACTGGTGATCGTCGACGGCGCGGCGCGCTTCCGGCATCCGCTGATTCGAGCGGCGGTGTACGGCGCGGCCCCGGCCGCCGACCGCCGCCGCGTCCACGCCGCCCTGGCCGCGGCCGCCGCCCGGCGCGGGCTCGACGACGTGCACGCCTGGCACGCCGCCGAAGCCGCCCCACGACACGACGACGCGGTCGCCGCACTGCTGGTCGCGGCGGCCGAGCGCGCCGCGCAGCGCGGCGGCCTGATCTCCCGGACCAGCCTGCTCGGCAAGGCGGCCGAACTCACCACCGACCCCGTCGTGCGGCACGAACACCTGCTCGGCGCGGCCGAAGCGGCGGCCGAGGCGGGTGCGGGCTATCTGGCCCTGGACCTGCTGGAACGGATCGATGACTCTGCGTGTGCGGCACCGAGTTCCGGTAGTCACCACATAGGCGAATCGAGCGCTTCCGCAGCCGCGAATGGCGGCGACTCGAACATCCGCGCGGGGACCGCGGGCGCCGCGGCTCCCGGCGAAGACCCGGTGATGGCGGGGCGACGCCTGATGGTGCGCGCGTCGCTGGCCATCTTCCTGATCGACGAGCAGCAGATGCCGCTGGCCCCCTACCACCTCAAACAGGCCGCCGAGCTGTTCCACGGTCACGACCCGCATCGCGAACAGCTCGCCCTGCTGCGCGCGTTCGACGCTCTGCTGCCGGTCGAAAGACTCGTGCGCGGTACGACCGCGACGGAACTGGGCCGGCTGCTGCGCGCGGCCGCCACCACCGGCGCCGGTGTGGTCCCGACCGTCCTGAACGGCCTGGCAGCGCTCATTCTCGACCCGTTCCCGGAGGCCGTCGCGCCGATGCGCGCCGCGGTGGCGGCCATCGCGGACCTGGACGACGCCCGGATCCTGTTGTTCGGCACCGCCGGTGTCGCGCTCACGACCGCGCTGTGGGACGAGCGCGCCCGCGACCGCCATCTCGCCCAGGGCGAACGCGTCGCGGTGGCGCGCGGCGCGCTCAAATCCCTGGACACCTACCTGTGGACCCATTCGATGACCGACGTGGATCGCGGCGATCTGCACGCCGCCGAGCGCACGATCGAGCGACTTCGTGAAACCCGCAGGGCCATGGGCTATCCCGCCGAGCACGTCATCAACGGCGGATACCTGGCCTGGACCGGTGCGCGGTACGAGGACGTGGAGCAGCTCGCCGCGGCCATGCTGTCGGTGGGCCTGGCGGGCGTGCACTCGGGCACCACACACGGCCTGGCCGTGCGCGATCTGGCCGACGGCCGCTACGATTCCGCCTATCAGCGGCTGAAGAGCTTGCGGGAGAACGCTTTCCTGCAAACCGGTCCGCGTTTCCTGCCCGAGCACGTGGAGGCCGCGGTGCGCAGCGGGCATCTCGCGGAAGCGGCGGCGGTGACCGCCGAACTCACGGCTATCGCCGAGGCCACCGGGTCCGCCTGGGCCGCCGGCATCAGCAGCCGCTGCCGTGCCCTCATCGACGAAACCCCCGCCGCCGAGGCGCATTTCCACTCCGCCCTGGCGGCCCTCGCCACCACGGACACCCCCGGAGACCTGTACCGCACCCACCTGCTCTACGGCGAATGGCTTCGCCGAAAGCGCCGCCGGAAGGACGCGGGCAGCCAATTGCGCCGCGCACGTGACGGTTTCACCGCCACCGGCATCACCATGTTCGCAGACCGCGCCCAGCGCGAGCTGGCGGCGCTGGGCGAGCAGCTCGCCACGCCCGGCCAGCTCATCCCGAGAATCCATCTGACGGTTCAGGAATCACAGGTGACCACCCTCGCCGCCGCGGGAGCCACGAACGCCGAGATAGCCGCCACCCTGTTCATCAGCCCCAACACCGTCGACTACCACCTGCGCAAGATCTTCCGCAAACTCGGAATCTCCTCGCGCAGGCAGTTGCGCGAACACCTCGCCGCGACCGAACCGAGCCGGGGGTGAGTCCCGGTCGGCCACCCGTGCGCCGTCAACCCTCGGCGAGAATCGCGTATGCCACGTGGCGATCCTGGTCGACGCGCTCGGGATACCGCTCGGTCGTGGTCCGGGCAGACGGCGAAATATGGCGAGTCGAGCAGCAACTCGCCTACTTCCGGCGACGGAACGCACCCGTGTGAGTGGCCGCCTCGATGCGGCGATCGGCGAGGCCGGCCTCAGGCGATGCCGAGCGTCCCCGCCAGGAACGGCCAGGAGGTGCGCAGATCGTCCTCCCAGTACCCCCACGAATGCGTCCCGACCGGGCGCTCGTCGACCGTCACCGGGATGGCCAGCTCGTTCAGCCGGTTGGTGAGGTTCGTGGTGCACTGGCGCACGGCCGCCTCGATCACGCCGCCGAAGGCGATCTGGATCGGGAGCGGGATGCGCCCCTCGGCCACGCGGCGGTCGGCCGGGGTGTCGTGCGGCGCCGCGGGCAGCCCCGTGCCCGAACTCAGGTAGATGGCGGTCCCGCGCAGCCGATCCGCGTTGACCAGCGGATCATTGGCGCGCCAGAGCGGCCCGTCCAGGGGACCCCACATGTTCTCCACGCTGCGCCCGCCGCCCCAGTTCTCGACGGTGATACGAACGTACTGCTGCCCCACCGGATCCGAGGTCTGCGCGCAGCCGCTGTAGGAGGCGACGCCGCGCCAGAATCCCGGTTCGGCGATCGCGAGGTTCAGGACCGAGGTGCCGCTCATGGAGACCCCCGCGAGCGCCCGGGTTCCGTTGGAGCCCAGCAGCCCCTCGATCACCGGCGGCAGCTCACGGGTGAGGAAGGTCTGCCATTTGTTCACCCCCAGAACGGGATCCGCCCGCACCCAGTCCGTGTAGTACGAACTGCTGCCGCCGAACGGCGTGACGACGTTGACATCCTTGCCGCGCAGGAACGACATCGCGTCGGTCTGCGAGTCCCACCCGCTCTCGTCCGGCCCGCCCCGAGATCCGTTGAGCAGGTACAGGGTCGGCCGTGCCGCACTCGCGGCCCGCACCACCCGCACCGGAATCGCCGTCCCCATGGCCGGCGAGAAGACCTCCACCATGTCCTCGCGCTCACCGACCGGTCGTACGGACACCACCCCGGCTTCCGCGGGCGCCGCCACGCCCTGCCCGCCCCCGGCGACCACACCGCCCGCCGCCACCGCCACGGCCAATCCCCACCGGATTCGCGCCCACACCCTGGTCCTCGCTGCTCTAGCCATGCTGGTCCTTCCGAAATCGGTCAGATCGGTATTGCCCGTGCCAGCGAGGAGTTCGTGCAGACCCCGCCTGTGGTTTGGTCAGCGCGCCGGTGCGCGATTGCGACGACGGCGAAGATCACCGCTCCCCACCGCCGCGCGGCGGCATCACCAGCGGAAACGGCCGACGTGGCGTCGTGCCCGCGCGCGCTGTGCGCCCTACGCTGGCGCGAGCACACATCGAGGTGGGCGCGCACACGCGCCGCCGGTAGTCGGGTTCACCGAGAGGAGTCGGGCATGGTCGCGCAGTTCGAGCACAAGGTCGTGACGTCCAAGCTGAAGATGAAAGGCTTCGACTACGGCGAACTGGAGACGGAATTGAATCGGCTCGGCCTAGAGGGCTGGGAGACGGCCGGCACCGTCGCGCCCAGTTTCGGGGCCGGGCAGGCGACCGAGGTCGTGGTGATTCTGAAGCGAGTGCGGTCCTGAGGTCCGTCAGGACGCGGTGACGAAGCCCCGGTCGATCAGCCAGGTGCGGGCCACCTCGGCGGGTTCGCGGCCGTCGATGTCGACCTCGCGGTTGAGCTGGGTCATGGCTTCGTCGGTCAGCAGGGCGGAGATGGGCTCCAGCACCGTGCGCACCCGCGGGTGGGCCTCGGCGAAGTCCCGTCGCATGACCAGCGCCGCATTGTATTTCGGGAAGAACCCGCGGTCGTCGACGAGGAGTTTCAGGTTCAGGGCGGGGATGCGGCCGTCGGTCGCGGCCACCGAGCCGAAGCGGCACTGGGTTCCGTCGGCGGTCACCTGGTAGACCAGGGCGTCCTGGACTATCTGCTTCTGGACGGCGGCCGCGTCGATCCCGTATTTGCGAGCCATGCCGGGGTAACCGTCCTGGCGGACGTTGAACTCGGTGCCCACGCAGGTGGCGGCCGCCTGCGGGTCGGCGGCGACCAGTGCGGCGTAGTCGGACAGGGTGACGATGTTCTTCTCGGCGGCCGTGCGGGGATTGGCGACCAGGGCGTAGGTGTTGTTCAGCGGTGCCATCGCGGTCCAGACCATGTCGTTCTCGTCGAGGTCGGCGTCGCGGACCGCCGCGAACTGCTCGTCCGAGCCCGGCACCGGATTCTCGTTGCCCAGGTAGTTGATCCACCCCGTTCCGGTGTAGTCGTAGGCGATGTCGACCTGCCCGAGCAACTGCGCGTCCCGCAGACTGTTCGACCCGACGATGTTGGTCAGGTCCCGCACCTCGGCGCCCGCCGCGCTCAGGGCGAACCCGATGATGTAGCCCAGCACGTTCTGTTCGGTGAAATCCTTGGATCCCACCGTGATTCGCACCCCGTCCAGTTCCGGCAGCGCCTCGATGCTGCCCGGGCCCACTGGCAACGGCATGGAGCTGCCCGCCTCCAGCCCGCAGGCCGCCACCAGCAGCACCGCGAGCCCGGTGGCCAGCGCCGCACAACCGCGCCGTATCCGCCCGCTCACCGCAGCCCCCGTGGTTCGAGGTACCGCTCGGCCAGTGCACCCAGCCAATCGATGAGCAACGCCAGCGCCACCGCCAGTAGCGCACCCACCCAGAGCGTGACGTTGTCGCGCAGCTTGTATCCGGTGTCGATGAGAATCCCCAGCCCGCCGGCGCTCACCAGGAACGACAGCGTGGCCGTGCCGACCGCCAGCACGAGCGAGGTCCGCAGCCCGGCCAGGATGTACGGCACCGCGAGCGGAAACTCGATGCGCCGCAGCACCGTCGGCGCTCCCATGCCCTGCCCGCGCGCGGCGTCGATGACCGCCGGATCCACCTGCTGGTACCCGAGAATGGTGTTGCGCAGCACCGGCAGCAACGACAGCAGCACGATGGGCGCGACCCCGGTCCAGAACCCCGTGGCGCGGGTGAGCAGATAGAACAGCACGATGAGCCCGATGGCCGGCGCCGCCGCGCCGATATTGGCTATCCCGACGAAAAGCGGTGCGAGCCGCCGCAATCCGGGGCGGGTGAGCAGCGTTCCGAGCGGCACCGCGATGGCGATGACGATGGCAACCACCGTCGCGGTGATCCGCACGTGCTGCCCGGTCACCGAGGCGATGTTGCCCGCGGTGAGGCTGGCCTGCTGGGTCACGGTCAATTCGCGCGCGAAGGCCCACGCCAGCACCCCCGCTCCCAGCGCGAGCGCCAGCAGGGGCTGGGCGATCAGCCGGATGCGGTCGGCCTGCCGTTCCGGCGCACTGGTCATCGGCCGCCGCCGTTGCGCCCGTGCGTGTCTCGCATCTCGGACAGATGCGAGACGAGGGTGTCGATGGTGATCAGGCCCGCGTACTCGCCGTCCGGCCCGGTGACAACGGCGTGGGCGTTGCTCTCCGCCAGCAGCGATTCGAGCGCTCGCTGCAATGTCGATTCCACTGACACCCCGCTGCCCACCGGGGTTCCGGCCGTGCGCAGCGAATCCGCGTGTGCGAGCTGTGCCGGGGTCACCCAGCGCACCGGCCGCCGCTGCTCGTCCAGCACGAGCCCCCAGTCCCGCTCGTCGTCCCCGATGGCGTCCCGAAGCGATTGCACCGCGGCCGATTCCACCGCGACCGCGCAATCCTCGAGCGGTACGTCCCGCACCCTGGTCAGGGTGAGCTGCTTCAGCCCGGCGTCCGCGCCCACGAATCCGGCGACCGTCTCGTCGGCCGGCCTCGCCAGAATCGCCGCGGGGGTGTCGTACTGCAGAATGGCGGATCGATCGCCGAGCACCGCGATGCGATCCCCGAGCTTGACCGCCTCGTTGAAGTCGTGCGTCACGAAGACGATCGTCTTGCCCAATTCCGCCTGCAATTGCAGCAATTCGTCCTGGAGTAGCCCGCGGGTAATGGGATCCACCGCACCGAACGGCTCGTCCATCAACAGCACCGGCGGATCGGCGGCGAGCGCGCGGGCCACACCCACGCGCTGCTGCTGCCCGCCGGACAATTGCCGCGGATACCTGTCCCGGAACGCCTTCGGATCCAGCCCGACCAACTCCAGCATTTCATCCACCCGCGCGCTGACCCGCCGCCGATCCCAGCCGATGAGCCCGGGCACCGTCGCCACATTCTTGGCGACCGAAAGATGCGGGAACAATCCCGCCTGCTGAATCGAATAGCCGATCCCGCGCCGCAATTGATCCGGATTCATGCCGAGCACGTCGAGCCCGTCGATGGTGATGGCGCCCGAGGTCGGCTCGATCAGCCGATTGATCATTCGCATGGTGGTCGTCTTGCCGCATCCGGACGGCCCGACCAGCACCACGATCTCCCCGGCCGGAATGACCATCGATACCCGCTGCACCGCCGGATCGGCCTGCCCCGGATAGTGTTTGGTGACATCGTCCAACACGATCTCGGCGCCGGACACGGCCCTGGTTGCGCGAGTTTCAGTCACGGACGCTCCCGGGTGTGGTGAATCGGCCGACGAGCACGAGCATTCCATCCAGCACCAGCGCGAGAATCACGATCAGCGCCGTACCGGTCAACGCCTGCGGCACCGCGTTCGGGCTGCCGACCCGCGCGAGCCCGGAGAAGATGAGATTGCCCAGCCCCGGCCCTTTGGCGTAGGCGGCGATGGCGAGAATGCCCATGATCAGCGCTGTGCTGGTGCGCATTCCGGCGAGAATGGCGGGCCAGGCCAGCGGCAATTCGATCCGTGTCAGCACCCGCGTGCGATTCATGCCGACCCCGCGCGCGGCGTCGGAGACCGCCGGATCGACGGCGGCCAGCCCGACGATCGTATTGCGCAGAATGGGCAGCAGCGCGTACAGCACGAGCGCGGTGATCGTCGGCGGCACACCGAGACCCATGAACGGGATGAGCAGGCCCAGCAGCGCGAACGACGGCACGGTCAGGATGATGCTGGCCGTCGCGGTGGCCGCGGCCGAGCCGAGCGGACTGCGGTACACCAGCACCCCGAGCGCCACGGCGACGAGCGTGGCGATCAGCACCGATTGGACCACGGCGGAGACGTGCAGATATCCGTCCATCAGTAATTGACGGCGGTGATCGACGACAAAGCTCCACAGGGTGTCCAGTGTGCTTACCTCTCCACTGGTCGGCGTCCCCGGCGAGCATATCCGGAAGACCCTCCGCCATTTGGGAATTCGGCCGACGCGAAGGATGCCGATCCCCGCGGCGAGCGGGCGCGGAGGCTACCGGCGAGTAAGTGCTGCGGCTTACTCGATAAGTGGTGCAGATTACCCGTGCCCTCTAGTGTGTCGCAGAACACCAGGCCCTTGCTGGTGTAGAAGGAGAGCTCGGACATATGCATTACGGTGGACTTCGGCGCCGCAGGCGGACTTTCGCGACGGTCAGCGCTCTGGTGCTGTTCACGGCACTCGCAGCGACGGGTTGCGCGGGCGATGAGGGATCGGACGCGAACAATCCCGTCGCCGGCGCGGCGACCACGTCGCTGACGAGCAACCCGGCCAGCGGCGACCCGGTGAAGATCGGGTTCGTCTCGACCGAGGGCGGCGCGGTGGTCTCGCTTCCCGAGATTCGCGCGGGCGCGGAAGCCGCCGTGCAGTACGTCAACAAGAACGCCGGCGGATTCGCGGGCCGCCCGATCGAGCTCATCGTCTGCAAGCAGCAGGAGGAGCCGACCTCGGCGACCAAGTGCGCCAACGAGTTGGTGGAGAAGAAGGTCAGCGCCGTGCTCGCGGCGGGCACCTCCCAGGGCGGCACGGTCGTTCCCATCGTGGCGGGCGCGAACATCCCGTACATCACCCTCAGCGGCGTGTCCGCTGCCGAGCTGACCTCGCCGGGTTCCTCGGCGCTGTCGGCGGGCCTGCCCGGCATGCTCACCGCCATGACCGCGGCGGCGAAGTCGCAGAACCTGAAGTCCTTCACCATCTTCGCCAGTGACGGCGGCGGCGCGGGCGCGATCATCAACGCGATGGGCTCGCCCATCTTCAAGGCCGCCGGCATCGACCTGAAGGTCGTGCCGATCCCGCTGGGCGTGCCGGACCCGACCCCGCTGGTCACCTCGGGCCTGTCCAGCAAGCCCGAAGGCGTGAGCGTGGTCGCCGACGCCGCCACCTGTAGCTCGGTGTTCAAGGCGATCCAGACCACCGACCCCGCGGTGAAGAAGGTCTTCATTCCGGTCTGCCTGGATCCGGCCGTCACCAAGATCATCGGCATGGACGCGGTGATCGGCAGCATCGGTGTCACCGGCACCGACTACCTCTCCGATCGCCCGGATTCGGTGCTCTACCGCTCGGTGCTGCAGCAGTACGCGCCCGACACCCACGTCACCGGCATGGCCGCCTCGGGCTACCAGGTCGTCATGGCGGTGGTGAAGGCCGGCGCCGGCATCCAGGGCGAGATCACCCCGGCCGCCATCAAGGACGCGCTCAAGGCCGCCAAGGGCATCGAGATGCCCGCGGGCGGCGGCATCACCTTCACCTGCGACGGCACCGCGGCGCCCATGATGGCCTCGATCTGCTCGCGCCAGATGATGTACGGCGAGATCAACGACAAGGGCGTGGCGGTGAACCTGAAGCTCGCCGGATAGCCCGCGCGCGAAGGGTTTACAGCCGGCTTCAGCCAGAGAGATTCGCCAATGACAGACCATGTTTCCTTCCTCGTGCTCGGTTTGGGCAACGGGGCGGTGTACGCGGCGCTCGGTCTCGCGCTCGTGATGACGTTCAAGAGTTCGGGCGTCGTGAATTTCGCGACCGGAACCGTCGCGCTCTACACCGCGTACACCTACGCCCTGCTGCGGACCGGTGAATTCATGGTCCCCATACCGGGTCTGCCCAAGACGATCGATGTCGGGCAGCGACTCGGTGTGGGCCCGGCCATGGCGATCTCCCTGGTTGTCGCCGCCGTTCTCGGCGTGCTCTGCTACGCCCTGATCTTCCGGCCGCTGCGCGACGCCCCGGTGGTCGCCAAGGCCGTGGCCTCGATCGGCCTGATGATCGTCATCCAGGCGCTCATCGCCCAGCGCGTGGGCACCGGATTGATCTCGGTGGAGCCGATCTTCAAGCTCGACAGTTTCGCGATCGGCGCGCGCAAGGTGCCCACCGATCGGATCTGGCTGGCGGTGGCGGTCGTGGTGATTGCCCTGGCGGCGCTGGCGATTTTCCGCCTCACCCGCTTCGGCGTCGCGACCGAGGCGGCCGCGGAATCGGAGAAGGGCGCCTACCTCACCGGTCTCTCACCCGATCGGATCGCCTTCAGCAACTGGGCGCTGTCCTCGGTGGTCGCGGGCCTGAGCGGCATTCTCATTGCCCCGCTGGTCGCGCTCAACCCGATCGCCTACTCGCTGTTCATCGTGCCCGCGCTGGCGGCCACCCTGGTCGGCAACTTCGGTTCGATCGCGCTCACGGTGGCGGCTGGCATCGCGATCGGCGCGCTGCAGGCTGAATCCACCAATCTGCAGTCCCTGTACGACTGGGTGCCCAAGTCCGGTATGGCCGAAGCGATTTCGCTGCTGCTGATTCTCGGGTTTCTGGTGTTCAAGGGCCGGCCGCTGCCCGACCGCGGCAGCGTGGTGCGCAAGACGCTCGGTCGCGCGCCCCGGCCGAACGCCGTCGCCGTCCCGGTGCTGGTGTCGCTGGCCGTGGTCGTGGTCGCGCTGCTGGCGACGACCGGCAGTTACCGCGCCGCCATCGTCAGCAGCATCATCTTCGCCCTGCTCGGGTTGTCCCAGGTGGTCATCACCGGGTACGCCGGGCAGATCTCGCTCGCCCAGCTCACCCTGGCCGGAGTCTCGGCCTACGCGGTGAGCGTGCTCAATCTGCATCTGGGCGTGCCGTTTCCGTTCGCGCCGATCCTGGCGGCCCTGTTCGCCACGTTCGTCGGCGTGGTGGTCGGCCTGCCCGCCCTGCGGGTCCGCGGCCTGCCGCTGACGGTGGTGACCCTGGCGCTTGCGGTGTTCGTGGAGGCGTTCTGGTTCCGCAATTCGGACCTGAACGGCGGTGTCGACGGCGCGCGCATCGACACCCCGCGCCTGTTCGGCATCGACCTGGGAATCGGTGCGGGCGAAGCGTATCCGCGCATGGCCTTCGCACTGCTGTGCCTGGCCGTGCTCACCGCAGTTGGTCTCGGGGTCGCGTGGCTGCGCCGCAGCAGGCTCGGCACCGACATGCTCGCCGTGCGCGCCAACGAGCGCTCGGCGGCCGCCGCGGGCATCGACGTGTCGCGAACCAAGCTGCTGGCCTTCGCGATCGGCGCGTTCATCGCCGGGCTGTGCGGGGCGCTGCTGGGCTATCAGCACAGTGTGGCGACCCCGGAGCCGTTCGCGGTCTTCCTCGGCATCTCGCTGTTCGCGATCATCTACGTCGCGGGCATCACCTCCATCACCGGCGCGATTCTGGCCGGGATCATGGCCCCGGGTGGCGTGCTGTACCTGCTGGTCGACCGATTCCTCGGCGCCGGTGACTATTACGCGGTGACCAGCGGCGTACTGCTCATCGTGACCGTCATGACCAATCCCGACGGCATCGCCGCCAAACTGCCCCGCCTGCCCTGGCCCGCGTGGACGCTGTTCGGCGGCAAGGGCACACCGCCCGCTCCCGTGGCGGCGGTGACCGCGCCCACGCCCATCGATTCGGCCGTCCCGGTGTTCGCGGTGACCGGGGTGAGCGTCGCCTACGGTGCGGTCAAGGCCGCCACCGACGTCAGCTTCGAGGTTCGCCCGAGCGAGATCGTCGGTCTGATCGGGCCGAACGGCGCGGGCAAGACGACGGTCATCGACGCGGTCACCGGGTTCGCGGCCGCGACCGGATCGGTGCGCCTGGCGGGCGTCGCGATCGACGGGCAGGCCCCGCACCGGCGCAGCCGCGCCGGCCTCGGCCGCAGCTTCCAGGACGTGGAGCTGTACGACGATCTCACCGTCGCGGAGAACGTGCGCGCGGGCGCGGCCCGCTCGCACTCGGAACTGCCCATCGCCCAGCGGGTGTCGCGGACGCTGGCGGTGCTGGGCCTGGACGAGCTGGCAGACCGCGAAGCCGCTTCGCTCTCGCAGGGCCAGCGCCAGCTGGTGTCGATGGCCCGCGTGCTGGCGGCCGAACCCAAGGTCGCCCTGCTCGACGAGCCCGCCGCGGGCCTGGACCACGGCGAAAGCCGCTGGCTCGGTGAGAAATTGCGCTCGGTCCGCGACGGCGGCACCGCGATCCTGCTGGTCGACCACGATATGGAACTGGTCCTGACCATCTGCGACCGCGTGATCGTCCTGGACCTCGGCGAGGTCATCGCGACCGGCACCCCCGACGAGATCCGCGCCCACCCCGACGTCCGTCGCGCCTACCTCGGTCTGCCCGCGGAATCGGCGGAACCCGCGCCCGGCGAAGCTACCGCACCCGAATCGCGCACCGGCGCAACGGCTGAGAAGGAGACCGCGCGGTGACCGTCGCCATGGAATGCCGGGGGCTCTCGGCCGGATACGTCAAGCAGCGGCCCTGCGTGCGCGAGGTCGACCTGGCGCTCACGGCGGGGGAGATCACCTGCCTGCTCGGGCCGAACGGAGCCGGGAAGACCACGCTGCTCATGGCGTTGTCCGGGCTCGTGCCCCGCGACGCCGGTGAGGTGCTCGTCGGGGGGAACGGGATCGGCAGCGGCCGGCCGCGCGAAACGGTGCGAGCGGGAATGGTTCTCGTGCCCGACGATCGCGCGCTGTTTCGTCAACTGACCACCCGGCAGAACCTGCAGCTGGCGATCGCCGATCGTGCACGCCGGCGCAGTGGGGTGGAGCAGATCCTGGAATACTTTCCGGCCCTGGAGAAGCGGCTCGGGGTGGCGGCGGGCCGGCTCTCGGGCGGCGAGCAGCAGATGCTGGCCATCGGGCGGGCCCTGCTGCAGCGGCCGAAGGTGCTGCTCATCGACGAATTGAGCATGGGCCTGGCCCCGGTGATCGTCACCGAGATCCTGGCCGTGCTGCGCACGCTCACGACCGAGGAACAGCTGAGCGTGCTGCTGGTCGAGCAGCACGTGCACCTGGCCCTGGGCGTCGCCGATCGCGCGGCGATCCTGGTGCACGGCCATATCGCGGACCAGGACACCGCGCTCGCCTTCCGCGACGATCCCGAACGGGTCGAACGCGCCTATCTCGGCGGCTGATCGGACGCGTCGCTCACCCGGGGTGGGCGCGAATCCCGATCAGGCGCCGATGGCGCGCGCCAGATGCGGCCACGACTCGTACAGGTCCGTCTGGAACTGACCCCAGGTGTGCGAACCCTCCGGGCGATGGACGTAGATCGAGTGGATCCCGTTCTCCGCCAGGTGGCTCGCGTAGGCGCCGGTGCAGGAATTAGCGATGGCCTCGACGATCGGCGCGGGCAGCCCGCCCCCGTCGATCGCGCCGGGCTGCCCGGTGGCGGCGGAGAGAAAGACCGTCTTGCCCGCCAGCCGGTCGGCGTGCAGGTACGGGTCGTGCGCCCGCCACAGCTCGCCGCCGGGTGCGCCCCACACGTTGCCGGGATTGCCGCCGCCGCGCAGCACGACGGCCCCCGCCATGATCACCCCGGCGGCGTCGGATGACCACGGACACCCGCTGAAGGCGGCGACGGCGTCGTAGACCTCGGGCGCCTGAATGGCCAGGTCGATGGCCGAACCCGCGCTCATGGACACCCCCGCGACGGCATTGCGGCCGGTGGTCCCCAGTTGCGCGTCGACCACCGCGGGCAACTCCCGCGTGAGGTAGGTCTGCCATTTGTTGCGGCCCGCGATCGGGTCGTCGGCCATCCAGTCGGTGTACAGGCTGTATGCCCCGCCGGTCGGCAGTACCACGTTGACGTTCTTGTCCGCGAAGAACTTTCGCACGTCGGTGTCGTTCCACCAGGAGATGCCGTCCTCGCCGCCACCCGCGCCGGTGAGCAGATACAGCGTCGGGGCCGGGCCGCCGCCCGCGGCCCGGATCACCCGATTGGAGACGACCTGGTTCATGGCGGGGGAGTAGACGTCGAGGGTGGAGAACTGCTCCCCATCGGCCACCTCGGCGACCACCCCCTCGGGTGGGGCCGCCGCGGCGGTCGGAAGGGCGATGGCGGTGGCGGCTATGACTGACGCGAGCACAGCCCAGGGCTTTCTTGCGGTCACCACTGGGTTGTACCCATTACGGGCGGGATGATGTGCACGCTGCGCCGGAAAAGTGCTTTTTGCTGGGCAACTCGGTCTCCGTCGCGCTCCGGCAGCCCGCCCACCTGCGCGGATGTCAGCGGTGCGCGTCGTAGATCGCCTGCGCCAGTTCCGATTTGAGCGACTGGAATTCCGGCGTGGATGTCACGGCGAGCTCGCGCGGGTGGTCGGGTGAATCACCCGGGAGTTCGATGCGCCGGTCCACGATGACCCGCCCCGGCCGCGCGCTCATCACCAGCACCCGGGTGGACAGGAACACCGCCTCCTCCACCGAATGCGTTACGAAGACAATGGTTTTGCCCGCCTGCCGCCACAGCCGCAGCAGCTCGACCTGCAAGCGCTCCCGGGTCAACTGGTCCAGCGCGCCGAACGGCTCGTCCATGAGGATGATGCGCGGATCGTTGATCAGTACGCGGGCGATCTGCGCGCGCTGCTGCATACCGCCGGACAGCTGATAGGGCCGCTGTCCGCCGACCTCGGCCCCCAGGCCCACCAGCTCCAGCAGTCGCTCGGCTTCGGACCGGCGCGTCTTGCGATCCACGCCACGGCATTTGGGCCCGAACTCGATGTTGCCGCGCACCGAGAGCCAGGGGTAGAGGGTGGGGGACTGGAAGACCACCCCGCGCTCCGGGCTCGGCCCGGCGACGCGGTCCGGACCCACCAGCAGATCGCCGCTGGTCGGGGTCAGGAACCCGCCCAGCAACTGCAGCAGCGTGGTTTTCCCGCAGCCGGACGGCCCGACCACGCTCACGAATTCGCCGGGCTCGATGACCAGATCGGTGGGCGCGAGCGCGACCGTCGGCCCGTTCGCGCTCGCATAGGTCTTGGACACATCGGTCAGCACGACCCGATCGCGCAGATCGAGCGCCGAACTCACTTGGCGCTCACCCCGGCGGCCGCGTCGGCGTACACCGCGGCCGTGTATTTCTCCGGTGCGGCCAGGCCCTGAATCTCGCCCTGGCTCAACAGGAATTGGGCGGAACCTTGCAGGTCCGCACCCAGCTGCTTACCCAGGTAGGGCTGCCCGGCCTGCGCTGCGGCGTCGAGGAACACATAGCCGCCCAACTGCTTACGCACCTCGTCGACCGAAATCCCCAGCTGCGCCGCGATGTGGGTGGCCGCGCCCTGCGGATCCTTCGCGATCTGCTGCACGGCCCAGTTCTGCGCCGCGGTCCACACCGCCAGGAATTTCGGGTTGGCGCCGACGAATTCGCCGCGCGCCCCGGCCAGGTCGAAGGTCGGCTTCCCGGCCTTGGCGGTGTCCGCGGCCGTGGTCACGGTGTGCCCGTTCTCCAGCAGGCGGCTCAGCGTCGGATCCCAGACGAACGCCGCATCGATCCCGCCGCCCTGCCAGGCGCCCAGAATCGCGTCCGGAGCCAGATTCACCAGCGTGACGTCGCGTTCGATGCCCGCCGCGGTGAGCGCCGCCAGCAGACTGTAGTGCGAGGTGCTGGCGAACGGCACCGCGATCTTCTTCCCGCGCAGGCCCGCCACCGTGGTGATGGCCGGGTCCTTGACCGCGAGCGATTCCGCCGCGCCGATCACGTCGTGGATCCACACCGTCTTGACATCCAGGTTCAGCGGCGCCGAAACCGCCCGTGCCACAGCAGCACTGCCGAGCAGCGCCAGATCGATGGAGTTCGAGCCGAACGCCTGGATGACCGTGGCGCCCGAGGCGAACTTGGACCAGGTGATCGTGGCCTTGGGCAGGCAGGTCTGCAGCAGCCCGGTGTCCTTGACGATCAGATCACCGTTGGGGATGTCCTGGTAACCCAGTCGTACGGTCCCGGTGAAGCTTTCGTCGACCGCCACCGGGCAGGCCACCGTGTCCCCGGTACCGGCGGAGTCGGTTCGATTGGATTCCACGCATCCGGTCAGGGCCAGGGTGAGGGCGCCGGCCAGCGCCAGCGCGGCGTAAGTGCGTTTCATGCCAAACCTTTCCAGGGGACGGCCAGGACGCCGACCTGTTTGATTACCGCGTCCAGGGCCAGCGCGGTGAGTCCGATGACGATGATGCAGGCGACGGTCAGCGGCGTATTGAGCTGCTGCCCGGCCAGATACGCGAGTCCGCCGATACCGGGAATGCCGTTGTTGAGCTCGGCGGCGACGACCGTGGTCCAGGCGAACCCGACCGCAACGCGGATCCCGCCGATCACCTCGGGCAGGGTCGCGGGCAACAGCACCCGCGTGATCACCTGCCGCCGGTTCGCGCCCAGCGACCGGGCGGCGTTGATCCGATCGGCCGAAACACCCTGCACGCCGGACATGGTCGCGATGACGATGGGCGGGAACGCGGCCAGGAACAGCAGCCAGTTCTTGGACGTGTCGCCGATGCCGAACCAGACGATCAGCAGCCCGATGTAGCCGAGCGGGGGCAGCATGCGCAGGAAGTTCAGGTACGGCTCGACGATCGCGCTCACCAGCCGGGAGCTGCCGAGTACGAAGCCCACCGGCGGCCCGAGCAGCACGGCCGCTCCGGCCCCGATCCCGATGCGCTGCAGGCTCGCGACCAGGTGCTCCCACAGGAAGTAGTTCTGCTCGCCGCGCACCTCGCGGGGCACTCCCGGCGCGAGTTCGTGCCAGCTGTTGGCCCGCACGAACGCGTCCCACACCGCGTGCGGCCCCGGAAGGAATTGCGCGTCAACGAGTTCGGCGGCGGTGACCGCCCACCACAGCGCGACGAACACCCCGAGCGACAGCAGCCGCACCCCCAGCCCGCGCACCCGCGAGCCATCGGCTCCCCGGCCCACCCGCTTCTTGATCGACGAGGTCACGGCGCTGTCCGCGCTCGCGACCACGGTCGCCGCCTGCGTCACCCGATTGCCACCCTGCCCAAGTCCGGAACCTCGAGGCCCCGAGCCGGAACCTTCCGCCTGGATCCTGTCCGCCGCGCCCGCCCCCGGCCAGGTTCACGATCGCCGTGATTCGAACCGGCAGGCGCCGAAGTCGTCGTCAGAGTTGCAGCACCGCGCGGGTTCACCCGTGCCGGGTGAATCGCCAAGGGGACGCGGGGGCAAAACTGGCTTGTCGACCGGGGCGCTGTGCCGGCGCCGTCGAGCGAGTTCCCTCGTCGGGAGGCGGATGATGACTGATGTCGCAGAGCGGGATATCGCCGATCGCCTGGTGTACAGGCGGGCGGTGGAGGCGGCGATCTGGGGTATGGCCGCGGTGAATTTCGAGGTCATGCGGTCGGTGATGGCACCGGACCGCAAGATCGAGTTCTTGTATTGGTCGAAGTTGCTCGACTGGCGCAATCAGACTCTGACCCCGAACCCGGACCTGATCTACTACATGGCGTTCATGGACCCGGGCCGTGACGGCCCCATCGTCGTCGATATCCCACCGGCCACCGACGAGCACGTACTCAACGGCAGCCTCTGCAACATCTGGCAGGTGCCCCTGGAAGACGTCGGCAAGTTCGGGGCCGACGCAGGCAACGGTGCGCGCTACCTGATCCTGCCGCCCGGATTCGACGGTGCGGTGCCCGAGGGCTACCTCGTACTGCCATCGGACACCAACCAGACCTACGCCCTGCTGCGGTCGGTGCTACCCGAAGCCACCCAGCAGGCACTCGACTCCGGCTTGGAGTACTGCCGCGGCATCCGTATCTACCCTCTCGCCGCCGCGGACAATCCACCCGAAACGCCGCGGCGAGACCTGTTCGGCGAACTCGTCGACACCCGCATTCCCTACACTCTCGAGTTCTGGAAGGCCCTCGACCGGGTCGTCCAGGCCGAACCGTGGCTCCCGCGCGACCGCGCTTTCGCCGAGATGCTGGCCACGATCGGCATCGAACGCGGGACACCGTTCGAACCCGACCCCCGACGCGTGGAATTGCTGGAAGAAGCTGTGCGCGAAGCGCATGCCTCGATCCGGGAGATCTACCGCAACGACCCGCCGTTCTACGACGGCAGGCACTGGTTCTTCCCCGCAGGCCGGGACTTCACCGAGGGCCAGAGCCACAACTTCGCCGACGGCGAGGTCTATCCGTACACCGATCGCGCGGTCGTGTATCACATGGCCTTCATCGGCCTCAAACGTCTTGGCGTGGGCCAGTTCTACCTGGTCAACCTGCGAGATGCGCACGGTGAGATCCTGCGATCCGACCGTACCTACCGCCTGCGCGTGCCCGCCGGGGTCCCGGTGTCCCAGTACTGGTCCGTCACGATGTACGACGGTGAGGACCACACCCTCATTCGCGGCAACGCCACCTACTCGGTGTCCTCCCAGCAGCCCGGACTGCGGGTGAACGAGGACGGCTCCGTCGACGTCTACCTGGGCCCCACCGCGATACCGGGCATGGAAGCCAACTGTGTCGGCACCGGTGAGAGCGAGACCTTCGAGTTGATGTTCCGCTTCTACGGTGTCGGGCCGGGAGTCTTGAACAAACAGTGGCAACTCGACGATCCCGTGGTCGTCGACGCCGCCGGACACACCTTCACCCGGTGAGGTGCACGACCGGCCGCTCGGCGGAATCGTGGACTCGCCCCGCCCGGAATCCGCTCGCGGACTCCGGCACTCCGCTTCAGCCGCGTGCGTCCCGCCAGGCCGCTATCGCCCACCCGATCTCGGTGGTGGGCGGCTCGTCGTAGAGCCATTCGCGGGCGATGCGGTGCCAATTCGCGGTGGTGCGGAGCTGGCCGAGGGCGGCGAAGGTGAACAGGTCGGTGCGGCGGGAGAAGACGTGTTCGGGCGGGAGGAGTTGGCGGCGCATCCCGCGAAACTCGGCCGAGCGGGGATTGACGGCGAGGACAAGCGCGCCGGTGGCCAGTTCGGGGGTGATGGCGACCTGTTCGTCGAGCAGGTGCCAGCCCGCCGCCGCCCACACGTAGTCCAGGCATTCCTGCGGCGAGACCCCCGCGCCGGGATCGATGATGCCGCGATCCACCCATTGCCCGTACAGGTCCGCGGCCCGGTGTTCGCCGGCCGCGCACAGGGCGGTGCGTTCGAACTCCACGTGCACCGGATCCATGGTGCTGTAGAGGCCGAAGTCGACGAACCCGACCCGGCCGTCCGCGGCGAGCAGGATGTTGCCCGGGTGCGGATCGCCGCAGAACTCGTGGTCGGTGAACAGCGCGTTGATGTAGAAGCGGTAGATCAGCTCACCGATGCGGTCGCGCTCGTCATCGGGGAGGGTTCGCATGTGCTCGAACGAGGTGCCCTCGACGAACTCGGTGACGAGAACATGTGGGCCGCAATACTCTTCGATCGCGTCGGGCACGGTGATGAACGGATGCCCCCGGTAGCGCGCGGCCACCCGATGCTGGGTCAGCGCCTCGCGGGCGTAGTCGAGTTCGCCGCCGATATTGCGGGCGACCGCGTCCAGCACCCCGGCATCGGCCGCGCTCGGCAGCGCGGAACGCCACATCCTGCTGAAGAATTCGAGATTGCGCAGGTCCGCGTGTACGGCTTCGTCCACGCCCGGGTACTTCACCTTCACCGCGACCGTGCGACCGTCGCGCAGGGTGGCCCGGTACACCTGCCCGATCGAGGCGGCGGCGACCGGCGTCTCCTCGAAATCGGCGAAAGTTCTTGCGAGCGGGCCGAGATCGTCCTCTATCACCGCGCGCATGGCGGCGAAGGACACGACCGGCGCGCGCGAGCGCAGCTCGGCGAGCTTGTCCCGGAACAACTCTCGATGCTCCTCGGGCACGAGATCGACATCGAGCACCGACAGCATCTGGCCCAGCTTCATCGCCGCGCCCTTCATCCCGCCCAGGATGGTCACCAGTTGCTGCGCGGCCTGCATGGCGGACCGCTCGGCCAGCACCCGGCGCGCCTGTTCCGGCTGCCCGATCATCGCCAGCCGGGTGCCCACGCCGCGTGCGGCCTGCCCCGCCGCGAGCCGTCCCAATTGGCCGCCGCGCACGAGTCTGCCCTTGGGAACTCGACTCGCCATTCTTCGTACCTCCCTGCGGCCCGTGGCGAAAAACCTACATCACCGCGTGCGTGTCACCCTAAGATGAGCAAAGCTCATTCTTGACCGCACGGCAGGAGGATATATGCCGCCGAAAGCTCCACCGCGGCGTCGTACTCCGACCCAGCAGCGTTCGCGGGAAACCCGCGATCACATTCTCGACACCGCCGCCCGATTGTTCGGTGAACGCGGTATCGCCGACACCTCGACCAATCGCATCGCCGCCGAAGCCGAGGTCAGCATCGGCACGGTGTACCGCTATTTCGCCGATCGCAGCGTCATGGTGGAGGAACTGCTGCAGCGCCTGCTGGAGCAGCTCGAGCGGCGTTTCACCCAGTGGTTGTCCAGCGTTCGGCCGGAACCGAAAATGCCGTCGCTGCAATATCGGTCGCGGGTGATCACCGATATTCTCGAGGTGTTCGCCGAGGAGCTCGTGGAGAACGCGAAATTGGTGCGGGCGCTGGTGGCCGGCGTGCAGTTCTACAGCAGCGGCCTGCCCGAATTGGAGCCGCGCTTCCGATTGCTGGTCAAGGTGCTGCTGATCCAGATCATGGGCCCGGGAAACGACCACAAATACGATGTGATGTCGTTCGTGTTCGTCAATACCGGCTTCGCCGCCGTGGTCCGCGCGTCGGCGGTGGAGATCGGGAGCGACGAGCGTCAGGAGGTCATCGCCACGACGGCCCGCATGATGGCCGCGTGGATCGAATCGGAGTTGTCCGAGAGTGTGCCGGCGGGCGGCTGATGAGCAGCGCCGCCGCACCGGCACGTCCGGTCAGAGCCCGCCGCCACCGCCGATCACCCACGGATTGAAGGTGCACTGCAGGGTGGGGAACTTCACCGGATCCAGCGCCCGCAGCGCGATGGACAGCGCACGCGGTGAGTACATCATCGTCAGATGATCGGAGACGTCCTGTTCACAGCCGTCCTGTAGGACGATGTTCTGCACCCGCGCACCGGGCCCTGCCTTCAGGAAGGTCAGCTCGTACGGGTTGGTGATCTCGTCGTACCGGCTGCCGACGATCGTGTAGTCGATGCCCGGCACGGTGTCCCCGTTTGCGTTGAGCTTGTTCACGAAGTCCGAGCCGACGGTCTGCTGGATGCCCGCGTGGCCCACGAAGATCTCGACCAGGCCCAGCACGTCGATGCCGAAGTTGTTGACGGCCCGGCCCAGCGCCCCGATCCCGACGAGGGAGGTCCCGTGGTGGGTCGCCCCGTAGGTGATCAGATTCTGCGTCTTGGCCGCACCGCCCTCGAACTTGGTGTACCAGTTGGCCATCGAGCCGCCCTGCGAGTGCGCCACGATGTCGGCCTTGCCCGCACCGGTCGCGGCCAGCACCCGATCCACGAACACGGCCAGCTGTTTGGCCGAATCCTGGATGTAGCCGGTGCCCATCACACCGGGTAGCAGCGACCCGAGACCGCCGCCCTGTACCAGGTCGGATCGGCCGTAGTTGAAGGTGAAGGTGCAGAATCCGGCGTCGGTGATGGGCTTGCTCATGTACGCGAAGCCGTTGTAGGCGTTCATCCAGGTGCCGTGCACCAGCACGACCGGACGCGGATGCTCCGCGGTGGGTTTGCAGTTCCAGTCGTTGGTGCCCGGTGGCGCGGCATCGGGATTGAGCAGCCCGTATCCGAAGGCCGCCGTCCACGAGGTCATCTCCGGGCCGTACTGCTGGGTGTCGGACGAGCGCCCGCCCGAGGAGCCCGAGCTGGACCCGGATCCGCCCAGGCAGTCCCCGGACCCGTTGCCCGAGCCCGCCCCGCTGCCGGAGGTGCAGGCGGATCCGGTCCCCGCGATCGGTCCCCCCTTGACCCCCGCCGCGATGTAATCGGCCAGTTGCTGTTCGGTGGCCGGTGCTTCGGGTTCGGCCCGGGTCGTCGATCCGGTGAATCCCAGGGCCAGCATCGCCACCCCGGTCAGCACCGCCACCCGTATCGCCCCGGGGCGTTTGCTTCGTGTCATTCCTTGCCTTTCTCCAGCGCATTTCTCGGTGCGAGTCGTATTGCCACGGAGGTGGTTTCGGATCTCGCGACCACGGCAACGCTAGGACCGGCGCACCGGCGTCCGGACCCGCTGAAACCCGGTTCTGGATAGGTCACCAATTCGGTGGGTGCAAACCATGAGGCTCGACAAGATATGCGCGTCGCGCGGGCATTCGCGCCGAAACCGCGAGGTTGCGCCGGGCCCTGCCCGCTCGTTCGGCGGATGCTGCACCGTCACAAGTCGAAGCGGCGGCCGGTGGTGAATTCACCCAGACATCGAAATCGATTCCACACTCGAGTTTCCGGAAGGCGAATCATGGTCCGAACCGGCGTGCCGATTCCGGACGCGGGAACCGCCGCACGGCGGCGTCTCACCCGAAAGGAACCGATGATGAGTGGTCCCCAGCGAGTAGCGCCGGCCCGGTCCCGGGAATTGGTCGGCAAGCGGTTCCGGTGTGCGAGCCCGTTTCCGGTGGAACGCGGCCGAATTCGGGAATTCGCTCGCGCCGTGCAGGCTTATCATCCCGCGCACTGGCACGAATCCGCGGCTCGCCAGCTGGGATTCGACGCGGTGGTCGCACCGCCCACCTTCGCCACGCTGGTCTGGCAGCGCGCGCGATCGGAGATCCTCGCGCGGTTGCTGTCGGGCCACCGGATCGATCGGGTGGTCCACGTGGATCAGACCCTCGAGATCGACCGCCCGCTCCTGGCCGGTGACGTGCTCGAGTGCGAGATCACCTTCGAATCGGTCAGGCACCTGCGCTCGTTCGACGTCGTCACGGTCACCGGGGTGCTCACCGACCAGCTCGGCGCGGTGGTGCAGCGCGGATCGGCGGCGCTGCTCACCAGCACCCTGTCCGCCGGTGACGGCGCGATCCGCACCGCGCGCCCGGCCCCGGTCACGGCGACGCCGGGCCGGCGGGTGATCCGCAACAGCCGCACGGCGTGGACAGGCATCGACTTCGACGCCCTGGTGGTCGGCACCGAACTGCCCACCGCGGACTTCACCCTCGCGGCCGGCGATATCGTGAATTACGGCCTCGCCGTGGGCGATCCGGAACCCGGGACGGTGTCGGACCGCTTCCTGTCCCGCGACCGGCCCGCGCTGGTGGTGCCGAGCATGCTGGTGTCGGCGCTGGCCACCGGCTACGTCAGCGATTGGACGCGAGATCCGGCCGCGGTCACCAAATACTGGGTCGAGTACTCCGACCGCATGCACCACCTGGCGGTGCCCGACATCGGCGGCGCGGGACTGGAATTCAATGGCCGGGTCGTGGCCTGCGATCGCCGCCGCCGGGTAGCCACCATCGCCATCGACGCGAAGTCGCAGGGCGCCAAGCTGTTCGGCTACGCGACCGCCGAGGTGAACTTCACCCCGGATCGGCGGCGTTGAACGAGCGCGCGATCAGCGCCGCGCGCAGCTGCCACAGTCCCGAGGCCGCCGCGGGGTCGAATCCGGTGAGCTGGCAGATCCGTTTGATCCGGTAGTCCACGGTGTTGGTGTGCACGTGCAGCAGGCGCGCGGTGCGCTGGCGATTGAGATTGGTGCTGATGTGGCAGCGCAGGGTCTGGAGCAGTTCCGGGTGGTTGTCCAGCGGATCCAGCAGCGCGCCGAGCATCTCCCGGCCCAATCCCGGCCGGGTCAGCTGATATTCCAGGGCCATGTCCGCGAAGCGGAACAGCCCGGCCTCGCAGTTCAGGCGCTGCACCATGTCCAGCAGCTCGTGCGCGCGATCGGCCGCGGACGGCACATCGCCGGGTGTCGTGACGACCACGGTCGCGGTGACCGGGACCCGGGCCGCCGCCGAGAGCCGGGCGAGCAGTTCGTCCAGCCCGGCGGGGTCGGTCGCCACGGTGGGCACGAGCAGGGTGCCGCCGTCCACGCTCAGCAGCGCCAGCGCGGTGTCACCGCAGCGGGTGGCGAGTTCGGCCTGCAGGCGGCGCAGTTTGCGGCGGGCGACCACCCGGCCGTCGAGCATGGGATGGCGTTCGTCCGGGTGCTCCGGAATCGACAGCGCCAGCACCGAATACTCGGGCGCGATGTCGATGCCGCATTCGCGGGCCATGGTCGAGGTGGCGTGCCCGCTCAGCAGCGCCGAGGTCAGCGTGTGCACCGAGGTGTGGTGCTCGCTCACGACCGCACGGTGCTCGCGCACGTACGCGGCGACCACCGGCACCGAGATGGTGTCCAGCATCTCCACCACGAGCTTCGCCCCGGTCACGAGACTGCGGTAGTCCTCGTGGGCCGCGGCGTCGGACAGGATCAGATCCATCCCGAGTTTGAAGCCCTCGTGAATCGAGTGCAGGACGGTGTCGATCGGCACGCCTTCGCGGGCCCAGCCGGCCGCCGCCTCGCTCAGCCGCCCGGTCTTGGCGGGGATGTCCTGGCCGTCCAGCATGCTCACCGCCAGCTCGAGGCAGACGCGGGTGATGGCGGTGACCTCCCCGGAGATGACGTCGCCGGGCAGCGTGCCGCACGGGATCACGTTGTCTATGAAGTGCCCCACCAGTTTTCGAGATACCTTGCCCACATCCCGCAGTGGGCCGGACATCGGCTCGCCCGAGACCATCAGTCCCGTTCCGTGTGCTCTGTCGGATGTCATCGTCGACTCCCTTCGAGATGGATACCGCACGTCAACGGCGCCAACCGAACTCTAAGGTGATCTTCGGCTCACCTTCTACTCCCTTCCGCCTCCGGTTTCCGTGCTCGGTGAAATCGGCTTCCACCTGCTGTTATCGCCGTGCGTTCGGCGTGCGGGGACCCAATCCGGGCGATAGATGTGCGCGGTCGCTCATCTTTTCGGCGCGATCGTGGTTGTGGTCGATACCAGCCCGGGCGCGGTCCGACTGGAGTGTTCTCCAGGATTCGGGTGACCTGCGATTTCCGTGGCCGCGCGGGCCTACTTTCGTCCGCATGATGCGCGTGGCCCTGCTGTTCGTCACCCTGCTGTTCCTGGCCTCGCTCGGCACGGTCCGCGCCGAGCCGGTCGTGGAGATCCAGGCCCCGCTGCCCGAGCGGGCGATGGTCGCCGCCCGGCCGGGAGCCGATGGCGCGCATCTGATCTCGGCCGGACAGGGGCCCGGGCGCATCGTGAACCTCAGCGTGTACTCGACGGCCATGGGCCGCCCGATTCCGGTGGAAATACTGCCGGCGCAAGATGATTCACGATCGGCCCCGGTGCTGTATCTGCTCAACGGTGTCGACGGCGGCTCGGACACCGGGCTGTGGAGCGACGGCGCGAACTGGCTCACCAGAACCGACGCCGAACGCTTCTTCGCGGACAAACAGGTGACCGTGGTGATGCCGGTCGGCGGCGGGGGCAGCTTCTTCGCGGACTGGCGGACCGACGACCCGGTCCTGGGCCGCCAGCGCTGGATCACCTTCCTGACCGCGGAACTGCCCCCGGTCATCGATTCGGCCTTCCACGGCACCGGGGCCAATGCCGTCGCGGGCCTGTCGATGGCGAGCTCGTCGGTGTTCCGCCTGGCCCTGGCCGCCCCCGGCAGGTACCGCGCGATCGGTTCCTACAGCGGCTGCGTGCGCACCAGCGATCCGTCGGGGCAGTTGATGGTCAATGCCATCGTGGCCTCGCGGCGCGGCAATCCGCTCAATATGTGGGGGCCGCCGGGGGATCCGGCCTGGGCGGTCAACGATCCGTACCTGCACGCGGACGGCCTGCGCGGGCTGGCGATCTACGTCGCCACCGGAACGGGCATCCCGGGTCCCTACGACACCCTCGGCGGGCCGGGGGTGAACGGGAATCCGGTCAAGCTGGTCGACCAACTGGTGATCGGCGGCATCCTGGACGCGGTGACGGCTCGATGCACCGGTCAGCTACGGGATCGACTGCGCGAGTTGGATATTCCGGCGACCTTCGACATGCGCCCGAGCGGCACCCACTCCTGGCCGTACTGGCAGCAGGATCTGCACAACTCCTGGCCGCTGTTCGAAGCGGCCCTGGCTCGGTGACCGCTCGGCTCAGCCATCCACGCCCGCGGCGCGCAGGAAGCCCGCCCGCATGACGGTGAGATAGCGATCCACCGATTCGTGCGCGACCGGGGTGTCGGGATAGATGACGCTCAGCGACGTGCCCGCGGGCAGCCGGTTGATCCACATCAGAACCTGTTCGCTCGCAGCGCGATTGGCGTACACCCCGCCGTTGGCCACGTCGAACAGTTCGTTGCCCACGAAGTCCCGGGCATCGACGTAGGAGATCATCGGGGTCACCCAGCCGGCGGGCACCGCGACGGTGGCGTCGTCGGCGGCCAGTTCCAGCACGCGATGGAACGAGACCCCCGTCAGGCGCACCCCGTTCTCGTACGCGCGCTGGGCGCGAGTCACGGTGCGGTCGAAGTCCGCGGTGGCGCTCACCGGGAACGCCACCGGGACGAGGGTGACGAACCAGCCCACGGTGGCGATCTCGGCGAAGGTCGCGCGGGTGCTGATGGGGGTCATGCCGAAGTAGTAGTCACCGCCGGTGAGTTCGCGCTGGGTCAGCGCTGCGATCGCGAAGATGCCACCGGTGAACTCCGCGCCGTTCGCCTCGCAGGCGCTCTCGAAGCGGCGGGCCTGGGCTTCGTCGAACAGCGGCAGCGTGCGATGGGCGCTGCGGCTGTAACCGTCCAGCCGGGTGCCCAGATCCAAAGGGAAAGAAGGTAATTCACCGTCGTTGCCGCGCACCAGCTCCAGCCATCTGCGCACCCCGGGGGACGCCGCGGTGAGCTGGGCCGAGCGTTCGCGTTCGCGCGCGCAGTAATCCACGAAGCTGGCCGGTTCCATGAGCGGCTCGGTGAGCTCGCCAATCTCGCGGGCGTACAACTGGGCCAGGTCGAAGCACGAGATGTACTGTGCGACACCGTCGGTGTGCAGATGATCGACCGCCAGGTACAGGGTGGTGGCGTCCCCGTGCTCGATGGCCCCGAAGGTGAAGCAGTCCCACTGGAACGGACCCGGTGTGGTCTTGTGCACGTGCTGGCGAATGGCTTCGGAGTTGTCTATCTCGCCGTGGTCGGTGGGTTCGAAGGCGACCGCCTCGGGCGGCAGCAGATGCCGCAGCAGTTCGCCGCCCTCGGCGCGCTCGAACCAGGTGCGGAAGGTGTCGTGCCGCAGCAGGAACGCGTTGATCGCCCGCGTCATGGCGTCGCGGTCCAGCAGTCCGGGCACCTCGGCGGTGACCAGGCACAGTCCGGAGAAGCGGAAGTCCGTGCCGGAGTTGCGGTCCGCGGCGCGCAGGTACTCCTCCTGCTGATGGGACGGCGGTGCGGGATGGACCGGTGCGATCGCCGCGGCGGCCAGTGCCGCGGGCGTGGCCGCCCAGGTCAGTACCCGGCCCGAGGCGGGCTCCCACTCGTCGATCAATCCGAAACTCACCATGGTTCATCCCTGTTCGTTGCTGCCGGAGTCCGGCACTGTCACTTGCTCGTGCCGTCGACCATGCGCAGGGTGCGCAGGCTCGGCCAGTCGGTGGACCAGTGCACCCGAGGTTCGCGGCACAACCACACCGTCACATCGCGATTCACGCTCGGGAAGCCGAGCGGCCGGTCGATACGGGTCAGAGCGATCACTTCGGCGCACTCGACGCCGAGCCCCGTGTCGGGGGCGTCGACGCCCACGTACAGCACGGTGGTCGCGGTGTCGGGCGGCGGCGGGAAGTACCCGTAGCCGCGATTGAGGCTGTAGATCGGCGGCAGGCGCACGGTGCGGCCGAAGTGTTCGAGTCCGGCGGCCTGCCAATAGTTCTGGGTGATGATGATCAGCCCGGGGCGTTCGGCGGCGGGCACCCGGCCGTGCGCGTCCTCCACGCCCGCGAGCAGGTCGTTCCAACCGGAGGGGCCGAAGAGTCGTGCGCGCCAGTCGATCTGGGCGTAGGTGTCGGTGGGCCGCAGGTGGGTCTCGGAGATCGGCAGGGCCAGCACGGCCACCACACTGATCGCCACACCCAGCGCCACCAGCGCGAGACCGCAGGCGCGCAGCCGGGATCCGACGCCGCGCCAGGCCAGATATGCCGCGCCGGCCGCGAACAATCCGGGGAACGCGCCCACCACGTAGTAGGTGCGCAGGCCACCGAGCAGCACGGCCAGCAGCCAGGCACACACGATGGGAATCAGGAATCGATAGGGGCGCAGCGCCTCCCAGCGTGCCCCGGCCCACATGCCGATCAGCAGCAGTGCTCCCATCGGCCCGGTCACCATGATGATCTGCCACGGCATGGCCCAGGTTCCACCGCTGGTGGCCAGCTGCTCACCGCGAATCACCGCGCCCATCCCCAACTGCGGCCAGCCGTTGACCTGCTGCCACCACAGCGTGGGCAGCGCGGCCGCGGTGAACAGCGCGGCCCCGAGCCAGAAAGCTCCGCGGCGCAGCATCTCCCGCGGACCGAACAGCAGCACGCCCGCGATCAGCCCCGCCCATACCAGGGGGACCAGCCATTTCACCTGTAGATCCAGGGCGGCCACCAGCCACGCCGCCACCAGCAGCGGGTCCCGCCGGGTGCGCACCCAGCGGATCAGCAGCCAGCTGATCGCGGCGGTGAACGTGGCGTCCAGGGCGAACGTGGTCAGGATCGCCGACTGCATGACCGCGGCGGGCGTGGCCGCGTAGGCCAGCGCCGCCAGGGTCTGCGCGGCGCGGCCGCCGCCGAATTCGCGGGTGATCGCGGCGCAGAGCACGATCGCGACCAGGGTCGCGACCAGCGCCGGCAGCCGCAGCGCCACGGTGGAACCGGGGTCGAGGGCGTCCGCGGCGGCGGCGAGCAGCGGTATCAGCGGGCCCTGATCGGCGTAGCCGAAGGCGGGATGCTTTCCGGCCGCGATGAAATACAGTTCGTCCCCGCCGAATTCGTACCGGCCGAGGCCGGCCGCGAACAACACGCCCGCGGCCGCGGTGACGATGGCGACCGCGCGCCGGGCGAACGGGGGCGGTTCGTCCGGCGCATGCCGCGCCGGCCGTGCCGTGTGCCCGGGATCGACTGCACGCGGGAACGTCATTGCCGCGCCGCCGGTTCGGGCAATGCCAGGGTCGCGATCGCCAGCAGCGCCGCCACCACCGCGATGGCCGCGAACATGGTGATGCTGCCCGTCATGCTGTGCGAACGGAAGAACACCGCGCTCAACAGGGCCAGCCCCAGCCCGTTGCCGATCTGCTCGACGGTCGGCAGCAGACCCGAGGCCGCGTCCATGCGTGCCTGGTCCAGGGCGGACAACATGATGGGCTGCAATTGCACGCCGAAGAGCCCGACGCCCAAGCCGGACAGGAAGATCGGCCCGGCGGCCAGCGGCAGCGCGGGCACGCTCTCCATTACGTACAGGTACGTGGTGCCGAACGCGATGCAGCCGGCGTACAGCGCCATACCCGCCGCCAGGGTACGAACGCCCCACCGTCCCACCACGATCGGCGACACCACCGCGCCCGCTCCCGCCCCGAGTGCGAACGGGGTCATGAGCAGGCCGGTATGCCAGGGCGAGAGGCCCATCTCGTCCTGCAGGGTGACCGACACGGTGAAGACGAACGCGGTGAACAGCCCGAAGAACACCGCGACCAGGCCCGCGCCGATCGCGAAACCGCGGTCGGCGAACAGGTCGAAGCGCAGCAGCGGGTCGGCGCCGTGCCGGGTGGCGCGGCGCTGCTGGGCGATGAACACCGCGCCCCAGAGCAGCGCGACGCCCAGTTGAACCGCGGTGACCGCGCGCCAGCCGTGCTGTTGCAGATCGGTCAGCGCGTACAGCAGGGCGAACAGGCTCACGGTGGACAGGACCGCACCGCCCGGATCGAAGCGGACCCGTTCGCGTGGCCTGCCCAGTTTCAGGTATCGCGCGCCCAGCGCGAACGCGAGCACGCCGAGCGGCAGGTTGATCATGAACACCGAATGCCAGCCCAGATCCCAGGGATTCGCGGTCACCAGCGCCCCGCCCAGGATCGGTCCGAGCATGCCCGCGAAGCCCGCGACGCCGCCGTAGAGGGCGAAGACCTGCCCGTGCAGGCGACGCGGGAAGGTGGCGGTCAGGATGGCGATGGTCTGCGCGCCCATGCCCGCGCCCGCCGCGCCCTGCACGGTGCGCGCGGCCACCAGTTCCACGGCGCTGTCCGCCATTCCACACCACACCGAGGCCGCGGTGAACGCCACCACCGCACCCAAGAACATGGCCCGCCGCCCCAGCAGCTGACCCAGGCGCGCCGCGGTGAGCAGCGTGCAGGCGAAGGCCAGCGAATACGCGGTGACGAACAGCAATTGCTGCTGCCGAGTCGCGGACAGGTCCGCGGTCATGGCCGGGAGCGCGGTGTTCACGATGGTCACATCGATCATCTGCATGAACACCGCGATCAGGCAGCCGGCGAAGCCGAGCCAGGCGGTCGCGCCGCCGGGCTCGGCGCGCTGATCGGCGGCGATCTCGGTCACGGATGGGCTCCGACGGGCTCACCGGTGGCCAGGATTAGTTCGGCCACCTTGGGCCCGGCCTGCAGCAGACTGAACGTGCGGCCCATCTGCAGCGACATGAGTTCGATCCCGAGCTGTTTGGCCACGCGCGCACCGAATTCGACGGCCATGAGCGAATCCAGGCCCAGTTCGGGGACCGGCACCGTGAGGTCGATCGATTCTGGGGCCACGCCCATGACGACCGCCAGCTGATCGGCCAGCATCCGGGCCACGGCCTGCCCGCGCTTGCTCTCCTCGAGGGCGCCCAACTCGGTCTTCAATTGCGCCAGTGCGGAATTGTCCCGGACCGAGGTCGCCACCAGGGTCGCGACCCGGCCGATCCGGGCCATCTGCGGGAAGGCGGCGGTGAGCTTGCCCCAGTCGGTGGGGATGATCGCGGCCCGGGTCACGCCCAGGCGCAGCGACTGCTCCAGATACGACGTGCCGTCCGACATGTCGATGGGCGCGAACCCGACCAGGTCGAGGTACTTGGAGACCTTCTCCTCCGCCGCCATGCCGCCGGTCGCGCCGGACATGTGGCCCCAGCCGATGCACAGCGCGGGCACACCCGTGCGCGCCCACTGCTCGGCCAGCGCCTCCACCGCGACATTCGCGGCGGTGTAGTTGTACTGGCCGAAGATGCCGAACATGGAGCCGCCCGAGGAATACAGCACGAAGGCGTCCAGATCGATGCCCGCGGAGATCACCGCGCGGTGCAGGGCGCGCGCACCGTGCACCTTCGGGCGGTACACCCGCGCGAGCTGATCCAGATCCATGGCCGCCACGCGATTGTCGGACACCGCGCCCGCGGCGTGGAAGATGCCGCGCAGCGGATGGGCGGCGCTGTGCGCCCGGGCGACGAAACCGGCCACCGCCGCGAAATCGGTGACGTCGGCGGCCTCCTCGACGACCTCGACTCCCAGCGCGCGCCAGGCCGCGATCTGCTGGCGGGCGGCGGCCGTGGCCGCCCCGCTGCGACCGACGAGCACCAGTCGGCGCGCGCCCTTGCTCACCAGCCAGCGACCGGTGGTCAGGCCGAAGCCGCCGAAGCCGCCGGTCACCAGATAGGTTGCCGCGCCGTCGATTCGGACCTCGGGCAGGTTCGGCCGCACCGGCGGGGCTTCCGCGTCGATGCGCAGGGCGACCCGCGAGGTTCGCGTGGAGCGGATGACCTCGTCGAAAGCCTGTGCCACCTCGTGGGTTTCGAAGCTCTCGTAGGGCAGTGCGCGATAGAACCCGGCCTCGATCTTGCTGTAGACCCGGCGCAGCAGCTCGGCCAACTGCCGCGGCCGCACCGCGCACATGCGGTCCAGATCGATGGAGAAATAGGTGAGGTTCTTGTCGAAGTTGGCGAGTTCGAGCAGGCCGCCGGTGTAGACGTCGGCTTTGCCGACCTCCACGATCCGGCCGAATTCGGCCACGGCCTTGAAGTTCTGGCGCAGGATCTCGCCCGGCGCGGTGGACAGCACCACGTCCGCGCCCTGCCCGTCGGTCAGGGCCAGCACGTCGTCGGCGAAATTGAGCGACCGCGAATTCAGCGCGTGATCGGCCCCCAGCTCCAGGATGTGTGCGCGGCGCTCATCGGTGCCCGCGGTGCCGATGACCCGCGCGCCCAGCGCCTTCGCGACCTGGATGGCCGCCGAGCCGACGCCGCCTGCCGCGCCGTGGATCAGCACCGTCTCGCCGTTCAACAGCCGGGCCAGATCGAGCAGCGCGTACTCGGCGGTTCCGAAAGCGGTGGTGCTGGTGCACAATTCTGGCTCGGCCCCGGCGGGCAGGCGGATCACCAGGTGCTCGTTCACGATGCGGAAGCGCCGCATCATGTCCTTGGCGGCCACGGCCACCACATCGCCGATCGCGACCCCGGCCACCCCGGGACCGACGCGTTCCACCGTGCCGACGCCCTCCATACCGGGCGCGGTGCCGAAGAAGGTGGCGGCGAGTTCGCGTTCCCCGAGGATGCCCATGACCTTGAGCGGGTCCTTGTAGTTGAGCCCGACCACCCGCATGCGCACTTCGACCTCGCCCGGACCGGGATCAGGCCGTGCACAGGCCCGCCATGTCAGTGCCGAGAGCAGTCGCGAACGCGGTTGTTCCAGTGCGAAATTGGCGTCCGGATCGGCCAGCGGGGTCGCGGTGTCCAGGACGTCGACCCGGTCCTGCAGCGCGCGCTGGATCACCGGCGCCCAGCGTTTGCCGCCGCGCAACAGGATCTCGTCGGAGTTGTCGAGGGTGAACGCCCCCGGCACCGCGAGTTCGGTGATCAGATCGATCAGGGCGATGCCCGGCTCGATGTCCACCAGCCGCCAGCGCAGGCGCAATTGCTCGTTGAGCAGCACGCGCCGGGCTCCGGCCAGGGCCGCCTGCGCCGAGTTCGGCAGCACCGTGCTGCCGGGCAGGGTGAAGGCGCGCTCGGTGATCAGGGTGGCGCGGTAGCGGCCTGCCTCGGTGGACATCGCGTCCGCGTCCTCGGTGGCGGCGGCGTACTCGTCCACGGCGACGGCGATGCGCTTGAACGCCCACAGCGCGGCCAGGTCGTCCTCGATCGCGCCCGCGACCACACAGACGTGCACCTGGCGCACACCGGGTTCGGCCGCGGCCGCCGCCAGGTGGGCGGTCAGCTCGGCTTCCAGTTCGGCGTCGGCGGCATCGGCGTGCAGGTACCGGGACGGCTGCAGGACGGTGGCGAGCCGATCGGCGCGGCCGCCGGGGCCCAGCGCGACCACCACGCTGGCGGTGCCGTTGGTCGGGGGCAGTGCGCTGGGATCGAGCGGGTCGCGCTGCTCCATGGTGTCGGTGTAGAAGAAGTCGACCATGCGGCGCAGCGGGTCCGCACCCGGATTGAGCGCCCCGACCCGCACGCCGATCAGGCGCAGGCACAGGTTGCGATCCTGGTCGAGCAGGTCCACGTCCGCGCACAGCGACGTCGACCGATCGCGGCGGGCCACCACGGTGATGTGTTCGGGCAGTGGACCGTACAGGCGCACGTCCTCGACGCCGACCGGCACCATCGCGCCCTCGCCCATGCTCGCGTCCGCGAACAGCAGCGCGACCGTCTGCATGGCGGCGTCGACCACGGCGGGATGTGCGAGATGCCCGGAATCGACGCCGATGGCGGCGTCCACCGCGGCGACCACCGTGTCGACCGTGGCGCGCACCGAGGTCACCCGCCGGAACGCGGGGCCGTACTGGAGCCCGCGCGCGGCCAGGGCGGCGTAGAACAGTTCCGGGTCGAACTCGGTGGCCGAATCATCCTCGGGAACCGTGACTTTCGAGGGCTCGTAGCCGTCGGTCAGCAGGCGGCCGGTGGCGTTCACCGTCCATACCGAGCCGGTCGCGGCGCGCGAGCGGATGAGGAAGCGCCCGCTGGAATCCTCGACGCTGGTTTCCAGCAGCGGAATATCGGAGGGCGCCATGATGAGCGGCGCGACGAATCGCACGCCCTCGAGCGCCACCCGCCCGTGCCGGGAGCGGCCCGCCGCGGCGCTGAGCGCGGCGTCCAGATACGCCGCGCCGGGCAGGATTCGCGAGCCCGCGACCACGTGATCGGCGATCCACGGCAGGGTCTGCGCCCCGACCTGCAACTGCCAGCCGGAGCGGCCCTCCAGATCGGGATCGCCGAGCATGGCGTAGCCGCCCGGGGTGCCCAGGCGCAGCTGCTCGAACAGCGGGTGCGGGGCGTGCAGGCGGACGTGCTGCCAGGGGTAGCGGGGGAGCGGCAGATGCGCGGTCACCGGATGATCGGCGGGGAACAGCGTGTCGGCGTTCAGGACGCCCGCGGCGTACAGGCCGATGAGTGTGCGGCGCAGGCTCACCGAATCCGGCTGCTTGCGATCGAGGGTCGCGACCGTGACGCCGGTGTCGTCGACCCCGAGCAGCACCTCGCGAATGTTGCCCGACAGCACCGGATGCGGGCCGACCTCGAGGAAGACCCGGTGTTCGGCGCTTGCCAGGGCCGCGATGGCGGCCGCGAAACGCACGGGCTGCCGCACGTTCGCGCACCAGTAGTCACCGTCCCAGTTCCCCTCGGTGACAACCGCTCCGGTCACCGTGGAATACAGCGGCAGCCGGGGCGCGCGCGGGGTGATGTTGGCCAGCGCGGTGCGCAGCTCGTCCAGGATCGGATCCATCAGCCGACTGTGGTACGGCACCTCCACATGCAGTCGGCGCGCGAATACGCCTTCATCGGTGAGGGTTTCGGCGATCTCGTCCAGTCGGTCGACATCGCCGGACAGCGTCAGCGAGCCCGAGCTGTTGATGGCGGCGATGTCCACCCGCTCATCGCCCTCGACCAGGGCCGCGGCCCGGTCGGCGGGCAGACCGACCGCGAGCATCCCGCCGGACCCGGCCGTGGTGGCCTGCAGGCGAGCGCGCTGATACGCGACGGTCACCGCGTCCTCGAGCGACAGCACGCCCGCGACGTAGGCGGCCGCCACCTCACCGACGCTGTGGCCCACGATGGCGGCCGGGACGACGCCGAACTCGGCCAGCGCGTCCACCAGCGCGACCTGCACCAGAAAGTTGGCGGGCTGGGCCACTTCGGTGGCGGTCACCCGGGATTGTTCCTCGGGCCGCAGCAGCTCCTCGACGATCGACCAGCCGGCCACCGCCGCGAACGCCTCGTCCACGCGGCGCGCGGTGCGCGCGAAAACGCCATCCGCGCCGAGCAATTCACGCGCCATACCCCACCACTGCGGGCCCATGCCCGAGAAGACGAAGACCGGCTCGGGAACGCGGTGCGCGAGGGTGCGCACCGCGTCCCTGCCGTCGCCCGCGCAATAGCGACGTAATTCCCGCCCGAGGTCGTCCCCGACGGGGACCCCGGTGCGGTACGGATGATGGGCCATGCGGGTCCACGCCGCCTCGGCCAGGTGATCCCGGTCCGCGCCTGCGGCGAGCAGATCGGCGAATCGCCCGGCCAGCTCGCGCACCGCCGCCGGACTGCGCCCCGACACCGGCAGCACCCCGAAATGCTTGGAGGCGTGCGGTTCCGGACCCGCCGCCGCGGCATGCTCGGTCAGGATGACGTGCGCGTTGGTGCCGCCGTAACCGAACCCGTTGACCGCGATCGTCATGCGCTCGACCGCGGGGTCCACGGGTTCGGGCTCGAGCTGGACGTGCAGGTTCAGCTCGGCGAAGGGAATGTCCGGGTGGGCGGTGTCGAACCAGCCCTGCGGCGGAATGGTGCGGTGTGAGATGGCGAGTGCGGACTTGATCACGCTCGCCACGCCGGACGCGGCCTCGGTGTGGCCGAGCGTGGCCTTGAGCGAGCCCACGCCCAGGGTGCCCGCGCGCCCGCCCGCAGCGCCGTAGACCCGGCCCAGGGCGCGCAGTTCGATCGGGTCGCCGACCGGGGTGCCGGTGCCGTGCGCCTCCACGTAGGTGATGTCCTCGGGATCCAATCCCGCACGGGCGCAGACCGTTCGAGCCAGCGACTCCTGCGCGGTGGCGTTGGGCACGGTGATGGCCGTGGTGCGCCCGTCCTGATTGGTCCCGCTGGCCTTGATCACCGCGTAGATCCGGTCGCGGTCGCGTACCGCGTCGTCGAGCCGCTTGAGCACGATCATGCCGCCGCCCTCGCCGCGGCCGTAGCCGTCACCCGCGGCGTCGAAGGATTTGCACCGGCCGTCGGCGGCCAGGAACCCGCCCTTGCACATCATGACGAACGTCTCGGGCTGGAGCATGATGTTCACCCCGCCCGCCAGCGCCACCGCGCAGTCGCCGCGATCGAGCGCCTGGCAGGCCAGATCCACCGCGACGAGCGAGGACGAGCAGGCGGTGTCGACGGTGAGCGCGGGGCCGGTCAGGTTGAGCGCGTACGCGATTCGATTGGAGAGCATGGTGTAGGAGGCGCTGGCGGCGGTGTGCATGTCCACCTGCGGCAGCGCCGGGCCCACGACCCCGACCACCGACTGGTCCACCACGAATCCGCCCACGTACACCCCGACGGGAGCACCGGCCGCGCGGGCCGCCACACCCGCGTCATCGAGTGCCTCCCAGGTGATTTCGAGCAGGAGCCGCTGCTGCGGATCGAGACCGGTGGCCTCCCGGCGGGAGATGCCGAAGAAGTCGGGGTCGAACTCCCACGGATCGGTGGTCAGGAACGCGCCGTGCTTGGTGTAGCTGCGGGCCGGAGCCCGCCGGTCCTCGTCGTACCAGCGCCGGTAATCCCAGCGGCCGGCCGGTATCTCCACGACCCCGTCCCGCTTCTCGACCACGAAATCCCAGAAACTCTGCGGTGAATCGATTCCGCCGGCATAACGGCACCCGATACCGACGACAGCGATATCCGACATAGGTTTCCTTTCGAAGGGGGCGCGCAAATACGGCGGTCTCTCGAAGGGGAACGACGCCGGATCATCCGGAGGTGCGGCACGACCGGATCTCGCGGCCGGGGAGATCGGCCGCCCACCGCGCTGTGGTGCGGCCGATATTAACGCTGCCACAAGGGGTTTCGTCTTGTGAGCGGCCAGGTTGATCCACGGCCACAAAGGTTCGTCCGGCGCACTGTGAGGCGCCACGAATGCGATCGTGTACCCCGTGCGGGCGTTCGGGATTCGGTAGCATCGGCGCGCGTTACCCACGAATCTCTGGAGTTGATCTTTGTTCATCGGGTTCGCGCTGTGGGCGGATTTCGTCGTGCGCCGGCGGTTGCTGGTGCTGGGCCTGGTGTCGGCGGGGTTGCTCGCGCTCGGCGGATACGGGCTGGGTCTGCACGAGCAGCTGAGTTCGGGCGGCTGGGACGATCCGCGCTCGGAGTCGGTGCGCGCGGCGTGGTTGCGCGAGAGCGCTTTCGGACGCGACCGCGCCGGTGACGTGATCCTGCTGTTCCGCGCCCCCGAGGGTGCGACGATCGATGATCCGGGGTTCGCGGCCACCGTGTCCGGCTTCCTGGACAGCCTGCCGCGCGAGCATCCCGGCGAGATCTCGAAGGTGAACGGGGCCTACTGGCCGACCGAAACCGGTGTGGCGCAGCGCAATGTCTTCGGCACCGCGGATCGGCAGTACGGTTTCGCCTCGATCGCCCTGACCGGCGACGACGAGACGGCGATCATGCGCGACTACCGCACGGTCGCCGGGGCGTTCCACCTCGACGGGGTGGATATGCAGGTCGCGGGCGGGCAGGCCGTGGGCGGCGCGCTCAACGACACCATGGTGCAGGATCAGCTGCGCATGGAACTGCTGGCCATTCCGGCGGTGGCGGTGCTGCTGTTCTTCGTCTTCGGCGGTGTCGTGGCCGCCGCGCTGCCGCTGGTGATCGGTGCGCTGACGGTGCTGGCCGCCTGGGGCGTCATGCGGGTCGTCGCGATCGGCATGGACGTGAATTCCTTCGTCTCACCGGTCGTTTCGATGATCGGGCTCGGGCTGGCGGTCGACTACGGGCTGTTCATCGTGAGTCGTTTCCGGGAGCAGCTCGAGGCGGGCGACGAGGTGAACGACGCGGTCCGGCGCGCGGTGACCACGGCCGGGCGCACGGTGGGGTTCTCCGCGATCATCGTGGTCGCGGCCAGCGGCGGCGTGCTGCTGTTCCCGCAGAACTTCCTGCGCTCCTTCGCGATCGGGGCGATGGTGACGGTGGCGCTGGCCGCAATCACCGCGCTGACGGTGCTGCCCGCCCTGCTGACACTGCTCGGGCGGCGGGTGAATCTGCTGGGGGTGAGCTGGTTCCAGGGTCGCGGATCCGGACAGCGGTGGTATCGGCTCATCTCCGGTGTGGTGAAACACCCTGTCGCGGTGCTGGTTTCGGTGTGCGCCGGGCTGTTGCTGCTCATCGCCCCGATCGCCGATATGAGCTTCGGCGGCATCAGCGAACGGTTCCTGCCGCCGGACCATCCCACACGGGTGGCACAGGAGCAGTTCGACGAGTTGTTCCCCCAGCGCCGCGTCGATCCGGTCCACCTGATCATCCGGACCTCCGATCCCACCGCGGCGGGCGCGGTCTGGACCGCGGCCAATTCCGTCCCGGGTCTGGCCGCTCCCTTCGGCGTACCCCGGCGCAGCACCGAGTTGCCCGACGTCTTCACCACCGAAGCGCCGCTGGTGGACCCGCACGCCGCGGGCCCCACCGTCGACGCCCTGCGCGCCATCGCGGTCCCGGACGACGCCACCGTGCTGGTCGGCGGTTCTCCCGCGATACTGCGAGACAGCCTGCGCGCGTTGGCGGATCGGCTGCCGCTCATGCTCGCGATCGTGCTGCTGACCACCTCGGTGCTGCTGTGGCTGGCCTTCGGCTCGGTGGTGCTGCCGCTGAAGGTGGCGCTGTTGAACGCCCTCGGGCTCGGGGCCACCCTGGGCATCCTGACCTGGGTCTTCATCGAAGGACATGGCGCGGGTCTGCTCGAATTCACCCCGCAGCCGATCATGGCCCTGATCCTGGTGGTGGTCATCGCGGTGATCTACGGTCTGTCCACCGACTACGAGGTGTTCCTGCTGTCCCGGATAGCCGAGGCCCGGGCCGCGGGGCTGTCCACCCACGAGGCCATTCGCACCGCCACCGCCGAGACCGCGCGCATCATCACCGCGGCCGCGCTCATCCTGCTCGTGGTGGTCGGCGCCTTCGCCTTCTCGGATCTGCTGATGATGAAGTACATCGCGTACGGAATGATGGCGGCGCTGTTCATCGACGCCACCATCCTGCGCATCCTGCTGGTTCCGGCGTCCATGGCCGTGCTGGGCGAGTGGTGCTGGTGGGCTCCGCGATGGCTGCGGCGCGCCCGACCGGCCACCCCCGAAAGCCCAGCGCAGCACCTGGTTTCACAGTGACGCGGCGCGGGACGCCCGCGCGGGCGCCGGGTCGATGACCCGCCAGGCGACCGTCGTCCACAGCACGGCCAGGATGATCGAGCCGAGGATGTCGGTGGGGTGATGCGCGCCCGCGTAGAGGCGCTGCACCGCCACCAGGACCGGGATCAGCAGCACCGTTCCGGCCAGGACCCGGTAGGGCCACCCGGTGGTCGTGAACCACAGCAGGACGGCGATGCTCAGGTAGAGCGTCAGGGCGGCGGCGACGTGCCCGGACGGAAAGCTGGAGGTCGGCGGCAGATCCGGGTTGAGATGATCGACCCGGGGGCGGTCGCGTTCGACGATGGCGGTGGTGGCCAGGAACAGGGTGATCTCGCCGACCATCGCCGTGGCCAGAAACAGCGCGGGCCGCCAGTCGCGTCGCGCGCCCAGGGCGATGACCGCGACGATCAGGGCGACGACGATCACCGCGGCGGTATTGCCCACCTCTCCGAACACGCCGAGCACGGAATTGAGTGCGCCGTTGCGGTTCTCGGACAGCGAGGCCACGATCGCGTGATCCCAATGCAGCACGGTGGTGTCGGATTGCAGGGCCCGGATGGACATTCCCAGGCCGATGAGCAGTGCGGCGATGAGCAGCCACGCCACCGCGAGCCGGGCCGTTCCGCGCCACGGGTGAGACAGGATGGGGGCGTGCGGATTCGGGACGGGGCGTAGTTCCTGCTCGTCGTCCTCGGGCAGGTCGCCCGGCAGCGGCCCGGCATCCGGGAGCCCCGAGTCCTCCCGCCAGCGCAGGTAGGCGAACGTCGCCGAGGCCAGCCACAGCGCACCGAGCAGCCAGCCGCCCACCACGTCGGTGGCATAGTGCACGCCCAAGGCGATTCGGCTGAAACCGATGGCAACGACGAGCAGCGTGACGAACGCGATGACCGCGCGCCCGGTCTTCGCGCCCAGCACGGGGGTGAACACCAGCAGCAGAATCCCGTAGCACACCAGGGAATTCATCGAGTGCCCGCTGGGGAAGCTCCATCCGCCCGCGGTGTAGACGGGGTTGTCCACTTCGGGGCGCAATCGTTCGACGACCGCTTTGACGGCCACATTGAGCAGGAAACCGCCTGCGCTGGTGAGAATCACGTAGACCGCCAGGCGTTGCTGTCCGCGCTGTGCCAGCCAGATCGCGGCCAGTGCGAGCAGCACCACCAGGGTGACGCTCGACCCGAACCGGGTCAGGACCTCCAGCCCGCTGCGCAGCCCGTCGTTCGCCGAGACCGCCGAGACCACCCGGTTGATGATCCGCTGGTCCATCCGCTGCATGGGCTCCCAGCGCGTGCGGGCCAGCACCGCCAGCACACCGAACCCGGCGCCGACCGCCACGGCCACCACCAGCGCAACACCGCTGCGCACGGCGAACCGCTCGGCGGCCAGCAGTTCCTCGTGCTGCGCGCCGGGATCGGCCTCCCGCGCCGGGACTTCGATGTCGTGCCGGTCGACAGACAATCCGAACCTCCTGCCATCGTGCGACGCCCGCCGGAATGGCGGATGCCGGTCGTTGTCCCCGGTTTCCCGGAACGGGCCGTTGCAATCAGGCCGGATCGATTCGGGGTGTGCACCGGCCGGCGCGGGGCGAACTCATCCGACGTCGCGACGGCAATACTTCCGGATGGGGGAGTTGGCGTGCGAGGTCCCCTCACTGACGTGTGTTGACCTCCCCGGGGCGTGCGCACCCGGCATAGGCTCGCGCGGTCCACACGATTCGAGGGATTCGATGAGCACAGAACTTTTCAGTTTCACCAGTGCCGGCGACCGGCTGGCGGGGGTCCTGCACCTGCCGGTGGGGGAGCCGCTCGGCGCGGTGGTCACCAGCGGGCCGCTGACCTCGGTCAAGGAGCAGGCGGCGGGCGCGTACGCGCGGGCGCTGGCCGAACGCGGATACGCCGCGCTCGCGTTCGATCACCGCACCTTCGGGGAGAGCGAGGGGCAGCCGCGGCAGTTCGAGAATCCGTACGGCAAGGCCGAGGACATTCGCGCGGCGGTGACCGCGTTGCTCGCCGACGAGCGGACCCGGGAACTGCCGGTGGTGGCCGTCGGGGTGTGCGCGGGGGCCGGGTACATGGCGCGCGCGGTCGCCGATGATCCGCGGATCAAGGCGTTCGCCGGGGTCGCGGGGTACTACTCCGACACCTCGGTCGCGACGCCCAGCCCGGAGGCCATCGCTCGCGGTCGGGCCGCCGAAGCGCGCTGGCGCGAAACCGGTGTCGCCGAGATGATTCCGGCGGTCGCCCCGGACGGCGGCGACGTGGGTATGCCGCTGCGCGAGGCGTACGAGTACTACGGCACGCCCCGGGGTGCGGTGCCGAACTACACCAACGGTTTCGCGGTCCAATCCTTCGCCTACACCAGCGAATTCGACACCATCGAGGCCGCCGCCCGCATCGCGGTGCCCTACGTCATGGTGCATTCGGAGCACGCGCTGGCTCCGGCGTTCGCGCGCAAGTTCTACGCCACGGTGTCGAGCCCGAAGTCCGAGCTCTGGCTGGAATCGGTGGGGCAGATCGACTTCTACGACGATCCCCGGCTGATCGACGCCGCCGCCGACGCGGCCGCGCAACTGTTCCGGTCGGTGCTCGAGCGCTGAATCGGCTGCGCCGGAATCGGTGTGCCGCCACGGGTCGAGGCACGAGGGGTACCCGCGGCTAGCGCGCCGATTCCAGGACGCGCGCGGGATCGGCACGAAATTCGTTGGGATTGCGGCCGGTCCACTGCACGAACGCGCGGCGCAGCGCCCGGGCGTCGGAATAGCCCACCCGGCCGGCGACCGCCTGCACGGTCAGGTCGGTCTCGCGCAGCAGCGTCATGGCGCGCTGGCGCCGCACCCGGTCCACTTCCGCGCGCCAGCTGGTCTCGAATTCGGTGAGTCGCCGTTGCAGGGTGCGCGGGCTGAGTGTCATGCGCGCGGCGACAGCGCCGAGGCCCAGGTCGCCGGCGGTGAGCGCTTCGGCGAGGGCGGTGCGAAAGCGGTCCAGCCAACTCGGCAGCGGACGGGCCGTCGTGAGCGAGAGTCGCGCGTAATCGCAGAGCAGTTCACCCAGGCGCGGATCGCCGCCGGTGGGCAGCCGCGCGCCGTCGCGAAAACTGATCTCCGAATGCGTCGCGCCGAATTCGATTCTGGTGGTGCCGAATTCGGCGGTCATAGCGGCGTACCGCGCGCTGGTCCGGTGCGTGAATGCCACCCGGGCGGGAATCACGCCGGTTCTCGTGGCTTCGCGAATCCGCCGCAACACCAGCGCGAGCACGAATTCCTCCACCGGCACGAAGACCGGGTCGGCCTCCTGCGCCACCCCCACGCGCACGGTGAGCAGCCTGCCTTCTTCGATCACCTGCCAGTCGACAGCGGGATCGGTGACCGCGGCCCGCAATTCCATGACCGTGCGCAGACTCTCGCCCAGCGTCTCTCCGCTGGAAAACAGGTAGTCCCACACCCCCAGCGCCCCCGGCGCGGCCGCCCCGCTCGCGCACAACCCGGCCCCCGGCCCGCCCGCGGCGCCGATCATCTCCCACATGCGCCACGCGGACTCGATCGGCACCCGGAACCGATCGCCCTGATCGGCCCCCAACTCCACTCCGGCCACCTGCACCGGCGAGACCCCGACCGCCGCGGCGGTCTGCCTGAGCACGAGCGCGGTACGGGTGGGGATGGTGCCTTCGATCACCGGCGCAGCATATCGGCACATCGGCAGCTACCCGAGGGCCCGGGTGTCTTCCGACCTGCGAAAACTTACCGAATGGAAGAGGTTGCAATTCGCATTCGAATAACGGACTCCGGCTCGGAATTCACGTCCCGGAGCAATCGGTCCCACTCGGCGGGATGGCAATCGCTCCGGGAGCTGTTCACCCGTCAGTTCGGAGTATCGCCCTCGTTGTCCATGTTGGCCGCCGGATCTTCGGTCGTGGCAATGGGGTCCGGCTCGGCCTCGGGCCGCTCGTCGTCCCGCTCGCGCTCGCGATCATCGTGACGTGCGGCATCGGGGGAGGTGGTCATGGTTACGTGTCCTTTCGTCGCTTCGGTCCGAGCTCTACCCGTCGGCTACCCGGAAAGATCGAATGCAATCGCGCCGCCGGTCGGGGACCGGTGCGAGCAGTCGAGCGGCCGGTAGTCAAGCCGGTAAAGTAATTGGCGTCCATTCGGATTCTCGGGGCGGAAAGCGGAGGAGTTCCCGTCGAATTCTCTCGACGCCGAGCCAGGCGTTGCCGGAGAAATGGGTCTGCAGTACTGTCTGGCCGAAAGTTCATACGGCCGCACCGCATGGAATCGCGCGCGATTCATCGGTCATCGAGGTCGGCGGCGGGCAATTCGGTATAAGGCGGGAAGTTCGAGTGTTCGGCAATGGCGTGCGGTGGCTGTGTACCGCTGCGGTGGCGGTCTCCGCGTCGGTGAGCGGGGCCGGGGTGGCGGGAGCGGACGCGCCCGAGGGCAAAGAGCTTGTCGTACTCGGGGATTCGTTCTCGGCGAACGTGTGGAACATCATCGAGCAGGAGACCGACTGCCGCCGGCACGGCCCGACCGCGTGGCCGACGCAGCTGGGCAAGCTGATGGGGGTGGACGGGACCGACCAGATGTCGAACCCGTCGTGCCCCGGGGCCTCGATCGACAGCGGGCCCGGCTGGACCCTGGCCATGCAGGCCAAGCGGGCGGACGAGGAGGGCGCGTTCGGGCCTCGGACCAAAGTGGTGACACTCCAGTTCGGGCTCAACGACAAGTGGGGCAAATCCGAGCAGACCCTGTGGAACTCGCTGGAGCAGTGCGTGTTCAACCTCGAGCTCGGCTGTGGCCCGGAGGCCGTGGACGAGGGTCGCATGACCGACTACACCGGCGTCTCCGGCAAGCTTTTCGCCGAGCGCATGCGCAACGCGGTGACCTACATCCGCTACTACGCGCCGAACGCCCGCATCGTCCTGGTCGGCTACCCGGAACTGTTCGTCTCGGGCTCGGATACGGTGTGCCTCAACTTCTTCGGTGTCGCCCCGTTCATCAACCCCCGCGGCCGCGCCGCGGTCGAGTATTTCGACCGCATCGACCGGGCCCAGCGCGAAGCCGCCCAGATCCTGAACCTCGAGTTCATCGACGCCCGCGCCCTGACCGCGGGCCACGGCCTGTGCTCCGCCACCCCGTGGGTGAACGGGGTCTTCGACCCCCGCGCCGACTTCGGTGGTCTGTTCTTCCACCCCTCGACCCAGGGTGATGCCGTGGTGGCCAACGCGATCCACGCCGGCCGCTGAATCGAAGCCCGGGCCGGGACCGCATCGTGCGAACCCGCGGTGCGGTCCCGGCCCGAGGCGCATACTCGGGGTTCCGCGTTCGTGTCGATGGGAGCTCCCATGGATGTCACCGCACCCGTATGTGTCGTAGGAGCCGGTCAGAGCGGCATTCTGGCGGCAGCGCAGTTGCGCGGGCTCGGATACGAGCGGATCGACATCCTGGAGGCCGGGCCGGAGCCGGGCGGATACTGCCGAACCGCCGAGGTCGATGGTGAAATCTATGATTTCCAAGCGCATCTCATCATTCAGCAGGACTTCGGGGCGGACATGTCCGGCACCGCCATCGACGAGCTGGTGCGGCGGCATCCGGTGGAACTCCAGCCCGAAGCGCTGTACTTCGTCTCCCGAACCGATTCCGGCAAACCGGGATTCGCGGTGCCCCCGCATTTCCTGCCGCTGCTGACCACGCTCACCGCCGAGCAGTCGGTGGATCAGCTGGTCGAGGCGTGGAACATCATCGAGCGGGCTGTCCGCGCCAAGCACGGACCGGGTCTGAGCGGGCTGAACTTCGACCGGGTGCCGGGGGAGACCTGGGAGACTTGGCGGGCGCGGCACGCCCCACTCGTGGGCGAGGTGCTGCAGGGGATCGCGCTGTACGCGAACATGCGCCGGCCCCGGCAGCCGGTCGAGACGATCATCAACATCAATGCCCATATCTCCGGCCATGTTTCGCAACTCGCCAAGATGCTGCTGTCCCTGCACTCGGGCCGGCGCGCGGAGCTCCTCGCCCGCATGCCCGCCTCGCTGGTCGCCCAGATCGGTTCACGCCGCCCGGTGACCCTGAGCTTCCGCCGGGGCTTCATCAGCTTCCTGCGCCGAATCGTGGACGACAACCGCTTGGAGATCCAGGTGAACAGTCGCGTCACCGCGATAGAACCCGTTGGTCCCCGGCAGGTTCGGGTGACCTGGCAGCGCTCGGGCGCGGAGCACAGCGCGATCTACTCCCACGTGGTCGTCACCGTACGCCCCACGCAGATCCGGGAAATCTTCCCGCGGGGCGACATCCACGACCTCTTCGCCGAGCAGAACTGCCCCCGCACCTGGACCCGCAGCTACCTGATCAAGGCGCCCGAGGACATCGTCACCTTCCCCACCACGGCCCCCGACCCCCTCGGCTTCTGGCTCATGGACCCCCACGGCAGCCTCACCGATACCGACCCCGGCCGGTCCCTGCACCGCATCACCGCCGCGAACAAGCAACACCCCGGCCCCTACTGGGTCTGCTTCAGCAACTCCGATCTCTCGGTGACCGCCGATGAAGCCTGGGCCCTGGCGAAGGAAAGCCTGTTCCTGTTCCACAATCCCGAACTGATCACCGAGGCCATAGCCGAGTGGCCGGTCTACCCGAGCGCATCCGCGATCCGCTCCGGCTGGTTCGACCGGGTGGCGAAGGTGCAGGGCCGCCACGACATCTACTTCACCGGCGAGGTTCTCTCCGGACCGACCGCCGAGTGCATCAGCACGTTCGCCCGCGAGGTGATCCCGGGCTGGTTCGGCCCCGGCGCGGCCCGGACGCCGTCGCCGGACCGCGGTGAATGAACGGTTCCCCGGTGTGAGTTACCAGCGGTGCGCGACGTCGATGACGATTCGACTGCCGCTGCCGGGACCGTCGAGGGTGAGGACCCGGAACGGCAGGCGGGCACGAACCCCCAGTCCGATGGTGGTCTGGCCTTCGAACGTTCCGGCCCAGGCCAATTGGCGGAAGGTGTCGTAGCCGCCGACGTTGGTCAACTCGTTGCGGTTGCCCGGGTTGTAGGTCAGGTTCCCCGAGTTGTCATAGGCGGGAGCGAATATCACGACCTGTAGAAAGGCGCTGCCGCGCAACGAGACCGGAGCGCCCGAGGCATCCATGTACACCTGGTCGACATACCCGGCCCGGTACCCCGCGACCGGCCCCGCGAGGTCGACGACCATCCGGTCGTAGCAGTCCTGCCGCCCGGTCCGCACGTTGGTCAACGTGGCAGTCGAATGGTCCGGATCGGACTTGTCGAGCGACCCCCAGGTCAGCCCGCAGTAGGACGGTGTGGCGCCGGCCGATCCGATCGGCACGAGGAGGGTCAGAAACAGCGCGGACAGCGCGACGAATATCGAGAGTATGCGACGCATGTCGCACCAGCCTTCGGCAGAGAGTCAGTTGATACCGGATAGATCGGCTGGTCCGAACACCGCGTTAGACACGGGACGGTCGCTACTGGATATCGATCCGGGTGCATCGGAGGTTCCTGTTGTGCGGAGCCCGGTCTTGTTGCGCGCGGGCGGCGTACCGCGATCTTGTTTCCGGAGGGGTTGTGCCCTTGGGGGAAAGGGACCGGGGATGAGTGCTGGATTTGTTGTGTCGGGCCGGGCTGCGGCAGAGGCGGATTCGGGGGAGGCTGTGGAGTGGCGGCCTCTTACCAGAGTTCTGTTTCGATTCGGGCTGGTGTACTTCGGGTTGTTCGCGATCCTGACCCAGGTCATTCTGGAATTGCCGGGAATGGCGCTGTGGTGGAAGCCGATCGGGCTGGGGTTGCCGGAGCCGGGCGTCGAATGGGTGGGACGAGCGGTTTTCGGGGTCGAGGTCGTGCGGCGGGATTCCGGCAGCGGTGACACCGCGTACGACTGGGTGTTGTTGTTCTGCATCCTCGTCACGGCGGTGGTGGCGACGGTTGTGTGGAGTGTTCTGGACCGCAAGCGCGTCGACTATCGTGCGGCGGCGGGCTGGTCGATGGTGTTTCTTCGCATCTGCCTCGCCGCGACGATGCTGAGCTACGGCATCGTCAAAGTCTTTCAGCTGCAAATGCCGTCGCCGTCCCTCGCGAGGCTGGTCCAGCCCTTCGGCGAGCTCACGCCCATGGAGGTGCTGTGGAGTCAGGTGGGCGTGTCACCGGTGTACGAAAGCGTGCTCGGAGCCACTGAAATCCTCTGCGGCGTATTACTTCTGATCCCGCGCACAGCGGCTGTGGGAGCGCTGGCGACCGCGGTCGGCGGGGCGCAGATCTGGATCCTGAACATGACCTACGACGTCCCGGTCAAGATCCTCTCGTTCAACATTCTGCTGATGGCCCTGGCCCTCGCGGCCCCCGAGGCTCGGCGAATCGCAACCGTTCTCCAGGGCAACGCAACCGGCCCTTCAACCGCACCCCGCGCCGGTGGAACGGTCCGCCAACGTCGAGTCGTCGCGACCCTGCAGATTGTCCTGCTGCTGTGGCTGCTCATAGCGGGCACGGCCAAAGGCGCGGTGTCCTGGCAGCAGCGCCAGGACATCCCGGAGCTGTATGGGATCTGGGAAGTCGCCACCTTTGTTCGTGACGGCGAGTCGATCGCGCCTCTGGTGGGAGACGAAAACCGCTGGCGACGAATTATATTCGACCGTCAGGACACCGTGACCATCCAAACGATGACCGATCGATTCAGCTCCGCCCGAGCGGAGTTCGCCGATGGCACGCTCGCGCTCCATGCCCGCACCGACGCCGATGCCACACCCTGGGCAACGTTCATCGTCGAACGCCCCACCTCTGACCACCTCCGCCTGATCGGCGAAGCGAACGGCCACCTACTCGTCCTCGAACTGACCCTCCGCGACCCGTCCGCCTTCTCCCTGCGCCGAGAAGGCTTCCACTGGGTCAACGAGTACCCCAACAACAACTGTGTCTCCGGTCGCCCGGCCTGTCCTGCGCGATAGGGCGAGTTCGATCCTGGATAAAACGTACATATTTAGTACGATCGGAGCTGATACGTTAGTTTTATGGAGAATGCAGGTGGCTCGGCAGCCGCCCCGGACCCAGCGGCAGCTCCGGAGGGTGTGGACCGCCCGCGGCGCTGGTTGCGGCGCGCAGTCGTCGCGGTCGGCTGCGTGATCGCCCTGATCGTCAGCGCGGGCGCGTGGGTGGTCTATGCGCACGACTTCGCCTTCCGACGGGAAGAACTGACCATTCCGGGACCCGTACAGCCGCTGCACGCGGTCCTGGCTCTGCCCGAGCAGGGCGACGGCCCGTTCGGCCTGGTCGTCTTCGTGCACGGCGACGGCCCCGCCGACGCCACTCGTGACTCGTTCTACGAACCGATCTGGGAGTCGTTCGCCGAGGCGGGGTACGCCTCGGTGTCCTGGGCCAAGCCGGGAGTCGATGGGGCGCCGGGGAACTGGCTCGACCAGACCATGCACGACCGTGCCGGCGAGACCGAAGCGGTGATCGAGTGGGCGCGGCAGCGGGCCGACATCGACCCGCGTCGCATCGGTCTGTGGGGAATCAGCCAGGCCGGATGGGTGGCGCCCGAGGTCGCCGCGAACCTGCCGGGCCTGCAATTCCTGATTCTCGTTGGCGGGGCGGTGAATTGGCTACGTCAGGGCGAGTACAACCTGCTCGCCGAACTTCGGCACCGAGGTGCGGGCGAGTCCGACATAGCCGCCGCCCTCGATCGCCGCGCGATCGGCCTGCGACTGCTCCGTGAGAACGCCACCTACGAGCAATACCTTGCCGCCGGGTACGACCCGGATCCGATGTCCGAGGCCCGCTGGAATTTCGTTCGCGCGAACTATCTCTCCGACGTGACCGCGGTCCTGCCCCGGCTCGAGCTGCCGGTCCTGCTGGTGCTCGGCGACGATGACCTGAACGTCGACGTGGACGAAACGGAACGCACCTATCGAGCTCTGCTCGCGCCGGAACTCTTGACGGTCCAGCGCTTTCCGGACGCTTCCCACAGCATCGCCAAGGCGTCCTACGAGAACGATCGAGACTGGCGCGCGACGGCGACGGCCCTGTTCGCTCCCCGAGCCCTCTACGCCCCCGGCTACCTCGATCTCCTCCGTGACTATGCGGGATCTCGGCCGGTTCGCTGAGCGGGTCGATTTGCGGGAGGAGTTCGAAGATCGGGAGAGCATTTCTGAACGGGTTGTGAGTCTGAATAGCGTTGTATCACAATGCAATTGGGCTATTGCAGGTTGCTATCGAGGAGTAGAATAGGGGTATGAATTCGGGAGGGGAATCCAGCATCGCGGACCATGTTGAAGGACATGGCGTCGCGGTGGAGGGTCTGCTCGAATCACCCCTGTTTTCCTCATCCGATGACCAGGTCATCGAGATGATGCACAAGCTCGAAGCGGACTACCGCAAACTCGAAGCAGTGAAACAACGCTTCGCTCTCGAATGCGCGGCGCGCGGGTTGCCTGCGCGGGCGGGGATCAAGAGTCCGATCGTGTTCCTGCAACAGACCTTGCGGCTCTCGCATTTCGACGCCGCTGCCCGGGTGCGGAACGCGGACAGGCTCTCGACCGTGTCCGAAGGGACGTTCCAGCGACCGCCCGTGTTCCCGCACATCGCTGCCGCTCAGCGTGCGGGGGAGATCTCCGCGGATCATGTGCAGGCGATCGTGAAAGTTCTCGATCGGATCCCCGCGAGTGTGGATCCGAAGCTGAAGGAACTCGCAGAGAAGACGTTGACCGATTTCGCGTGCGTCGGTGACCCGAAAGGGGTGACCCAAGCCGGTATCCGAGTCCTGGCCTACGCCGACCCGGACGGGGTGTTGACCGCGGACAAGGATCGGCAGCGGATGCGCGGGATCTGCATCGGTCGTCAGCGCGCGGATGGGATGTTCCCGATCTCGGGGTTGCTGACCCCGGAGTTGGGTGCGGTGTTCCTGCCCATGTTCGCCAAATTCGCGCGCCCCGGCATGTGCAACCCCGACGACCCGGACAGCCCGCACACCACCGCGCAACTCGGGATCGACACCGAGTCCGAAGCCGATGACAGTGACGCCGATGCTGCCACCGTCGCCGCGCGTGCGGTGTTGCGGGCTGCTGCTAAGCGTGATCACCGCTCCGAGGCCCAGCGCAATCACGATGCGCTGCTGCGGTTCCTGCACCCGGACATGGGACCCACCAAACTCGGCTACCACCGTGGGCTGCCGGTCTCGACCGTGGTCACCATGCGGTTGACCGACCTCGAGCAGCGCACCGGGCTCGCTACCACGAACACCGGTGGCACGCTCTCGATCACCGAAGCGATCAAGTTGGCCGCGCGTTCCACCCCGTACCTGGTGATCGTGGACGCCAACGGCCGCCCACTGCACCTCTCACGCGGTCAACGCCTCGCCTCGGCAGACCAGCGCCTCGCACTCACCGCCGTCGAACGCGGGTGCACCCGCCCCGGATGCGACGCCCCCGCCACCCGCTCAGCCGTGCACCACATCAAGGAATGGGCTGATGGTGGCGAAACGGACATCGAGAACCTGACTTTTGCGTGCGATGCCTGCCACGCACAAGTCAACTCTAGCCCGAATGGCTGGAAAACGATCGTCATGCCCGATGATTCGGAGCATCCGGGCAAGACCGGGTGGATACCACCACCGCACATCGACCCCGCTCGTAGACCTCGGGTGAATTTCCGTCATCACCCACGTGTGCCGAGTCCTTCGGGGATCCCGGGTATCCCGGCGCGGCGACTCTGCTAGAGCGCTGCCCCGCAGCCGAAAACGCAAAGCCAAGGCCAACGACAAAGGACCATCGGTGTTCACTCCAGTGGCCTACGTAGCCCGAACCCGCACGCACTCTGCGCCTTCCAGCGGGGTTCGGGAGAACAAGCAAGAACAACGCGGCAGTGCTGGTTACCTCGCCTGCCGTACCCGACCTCGGCTCCCCGGTTGGGGCCTGTTCGCCCTTCCAGCGTGGCTGGATGGCTGTGGGAACCTTCTCGAGACCTACAGACACAAGATCCGTCATCGCTCAATGCCGGTACTGCCTCAGAGAGTGATTGTGGTGAGCGGCAATCGATTCGAGGGTTGCTCGTACCCCCCGCCAGTGGTCGATTCCGTTTATCGGCCCGGTAGGGCTGGTACCTCCGTCGAGGCTCCCAACCGGCCCCCGCTGGTATTCCGTTATCCAGGCTGCTCTTCCTGCGGTAGGGCACCCCACCGCAGCCTCGATCCCGAACGCGACAACGCTGGTTCTCGTTATCCAGTCGTTCCCGAACTCGGCCAATCTCCCAACGCTCCGATAGACCCGAGACTCGGCCACGCATACCCATTCATTACAAAGCCATCCACCACAGCCGACTAGAGCGCCCGGCTCAGTCGGCTGTGGTGGATGCAAGTCACAGTGCGTCAGCGATGCCCGAAAGCGCCTCTACTGCTTAATAACCCGTGTACCCCCGGCGAAGTTGTCGTGCCACCCCTGCTTGGTCGAGCTGGCCGTCACCGTCACCGCGATCCCGATCGCGGCGAAGAACCAGAGGATCCCCCCGACCCAGGGGATCAGGTTCAGGAGCATGTAGGCGTTGCGCTTCGCGGAGTCCGCGACGGTGGGGCGGGCCGCGCCCGCCGCGCCCAGGACCTGGAGGTTGAAGAGCTTCTTGCCGGGGGTCGAACCGGTCGACACCTCGAAGAAGACGAAGTACAGGAAACCGAATCCGGCGCCGGGCAGGATCGCGAGCCAGCTCGGAAGATCCAGTGCCCGTTCGAGAATCCAGAACAGGATGCCGCCGACTATGCCGGCGATGATCCAGTCGACGAACCTGGCGGCCGCGCGGCCCCCGATGCCCGCGGAGGCTCCGCCGAGTATTTGCCCAGAGTGCTGCTCGTTGCCGGTCATGCGTGCTCCTCATCGTGATCACGCCGCACCGCCCGTATCCGGCGCAGCGACGGCTCGAGCATCTCATAGATCATCCGGACGGGCGCTTGTTCATCAGCCGGGGCAGGCGCGCGCAGGCTCGGAAACTGACGATTTGCGCCGGATCGCTGGAACCACGGTGGGGCAGAGCGGATCAGGTCGTAGCGTGGGCCGGGATCCCTATCGCTGGAACCGCTCACGGACAAGGCAATCGATCATGACAACGCAGCTGCTCAAGGGTCAGAACATCCCGCTGAACGCCACCGAGCTCCTCGTCTCCGTGCAGTCCAGCGCGCCGGTGGATGTGTCCGCACTATTGGTGACCCCGGCCGGCAAAGTCAGATCGGACGACGACTTCGTGTTCTACAACCAGCCGCACGCGCCGGGCGTCGAGCTGTCCGCGGGGGCCCTGCGGATCTCCCCGGCGCGGGTGCCCGCGGGCATCGACCAGATCCGCGCGATCATCACCCTCGAGGACTCCCGCGGCAGTTTCGGGCAGTTCGCCGCTCCGGTAGCCACGGTGACCGATCAGTCCGGAAATGTGCTGTGCCAGTATCGTATCGAGCAGCTCGGTCCGGAATCGGTGGTCATCGCCCTCGAGGTCTACCGGCGCAATGCCCAGTGGAAGATCCGCGCCGTGGGCCAGGGCTACGCGGGCGGATTCGCCGACCTCGTCACCGATCACGGCATCACGGTCGACGATGTTCCCGCCGCTCCCGCCGCCGCACCGGCGGCGGATCCGTCGGGGGTGCGCACCGTCGCCGGGGAAGCCACGCTCTCCCTGGAGAAGCGCCAGAAACTCGACCTGCGCAAGCGTGAGGTCGCCAAGGTCCTGCTCACCAAGGGCGCGAGTGGAGTTCGCGCGCGCGTGATCCTGGTCATCGACAAGACCGGCAGCATGCACAGCCTGTACCGCGACAAGGTCGTGCACCGCGTGGTGGAGCGCATGATCCCGGTGGCCATTCAGCTCGATGACGACGGCAATCTCGAAACATATTTGTACGGCGACAAGTTCGCGAAGCTGCCCGATGTCACCGTCGCAGACGCCGACAGGTGGAGCGCGACCTTCCTGCACATCTCCGGCCGGCACGGCGGCATCGATTACAACCGCCAGATCGGCGGCGTCAACGACGAGATCCCCGTCATGACCGACATCCTCCAGTCGCTGCGCCCGGGCGCGGACCCCGCCCTGGTCCTGTTCTTCACCGACGGCGGCTTCCACAAACGCGCCAAGATCACCGCCCTGATGCGCCAGGCCGCCGCCCTCCCCGCGTTCTGGCAGTTCATCGGCCTGGGCGACAACGATTTCGGGATCCTCCGCAAACTCGACACGATGGACGGCCGCGTGGTCGACAACGCGGGGTTCTTCGCCGTCCCCGACATAGATTCGATGAGCGATGCCGACCTGTACGGCCTACTGCTCGGCGAGTTCCCGGACTGGCTGTCCGCGGCCCGCCGCGCAGGCGTCCTGCGCTGACATCCGTCGAGGTCGAACCACGTTGAGATCGATGCCGTTTCGCGTTCAACCGCGCTGAGGTATTCGCGAGGCGGTGACCGTCGGCGAAGACTGTCCGCCTCTCGGTCAGTCGCCCCAGCTGTTGTTTTCGAGCACCGTGTTCCAGGTGAACGGGACCAGGTCCGGGCGGGTCAGGCGCAGGATCTCGCCGGAGAGTGTGCCCGGTGGAGCCTTGTGCGGGTCGGCGAGGACCTGGCGTTCGATGGCGGCGGTGAGGGCGCGGACGCCGCCGAGGCGGGGGTAGGTCGCGTGGACCGCATCGGCGAAACCGGGTGGTAGGTCGTCGGGCTCGCCGCCTATGTCGAGGCCGATGCCGGCGACCGAGATCCAGATCTCGGCTGGACGGCGGCGCTGGTAGACGGGGGAATCGCTGATGCCCGTGGTGTGGGCGGCAATGGCGTCCCAGATGATGTCGACGCGTTCGTCGGTGATGCCGTGGGATTCGAGATACTGCGCGGCGTAGTCGGCCCCCTGTACCTCGAAACGTTGTGGGCCGGTGGCGCTGTCGGACAGGCCGATGTCGTGCAGCGCGCAGATGAGGAACATGTTTTCCTCGTCGTAGTCCACGCCGGGCCGCAGGCCGCGCGCGGCGGCGAGGGCTCTGCCGAACAGGAAGCCGCGGATGCTGTGGTTGCGCAGGTGGAGTTCCAGTGCACCGGTGATCAGTTCGAGGGTGTCGGCGGCCAGTGTCGTCGACGGGAGGGACAATGCGCTCGCCGTCGCTGAAACCGCTGCGGGGGAGGATATTTCGGCCGTGGTTGATGCGGCGCGAGGGTGTGTCATGGCGTGGTCCTGTCTGCGTGTCCGATGGCACGCCGAGAAGAGGGATTGCGCCGCGGTCGACAACGGGCGTGCCCCGCTGTGCATCAAATCCCTTCCGGCGGTGCACATTCAGTCTCACTTCGACAGAACCCACTGCCCAGTGGCCGGATGGCCACGTATCGAACAATTCTGGCCAGCACGACGAACGTGTTCGCTAGCCGGACACACTCGCCGCCCGCGGCTCTGCCCGGTGCTGAAAGCTGTTGCGGTAGGCCTGCGGCGTGGTCCGCGTCTGTCGTGCGAAGTGATAGCGCAGCGAGGTCGCGGTACCGAATCCCGCTTCTGCCGCGACGCGGTCGATGGACAGCGGCGTGGTTTCCAGCAGCCGCTGCGCGTGGTGCACGCGGGCGCGCAGCAGCCACTGCATCGGCGTCGTCCCGACCTCGCGGCGAAAACGGCGATTCAGGCTCCGCACACTGATGGCCGCCTGTGCGGCGACCTCGTCGAGCGTCAACGGGCGGTGCAGGTTCGACTGCATCCAGTCGAGCACCGGCCGTAGCGAGGTGTCGATGCGCACGGGTTCGGCATGGGTGATGAACTGCGCCTGCCCGCCATCTCGCTGCGGCGGCATCACGATTCGGCGCGCGGTGTCCGCGGCGATCGCCGCTCCCAGGTCCCGGCGCACGATGTGCAGGCACAGGTCCAGCCCGGCCACAACCCCGGCCGAGGTCAAGATCTGCCCGTTGTCGATGTACAGGACCGAGGGGTCCACCTCCACGCGCGGGTGTCGCCGCGCCAGTTCGGCGGCGTACTCCCAGTGCGTGGTCACCCGGTGCCCGTCCAAGAGTCCGGTCGCGGCGAGCGTGAACGCGCCGACGCACACCGAGGCCAGCCGGGCGCCACGCTCGGCGGCGGTCCGCAGCGCGTCCACGATGACCTCGTCCGGGTCCTGCAGGAAGCCCGCGGCGCCGGGCACGACGATGAGGTCGGACTCGGCGAGAGACTCGATGCCCCAACGGGTGTGCAGTCCCACCGCACCGCGCCCCGACGCGATGTCCGCGGTGCCGCTCTTGGACGCGATTCGGATGTCGTAGTGCTCGCGGTCCACCGTCGCGTTCGCCGCGCCGAACACCACGTCCGCGAGCATCACCTCGAAACCGAGTGCGTCATCCGGCGCCACCACCGTCACAACCACCATGGCGACAACCTAGCGGGTTCGTGAGGGAAGCACGGCGAGTGCAATGGATACGTCGTATCCTTATGCGAAACATTTTGAAGGGCGGCGAATCGCTCCGCTCGCGCGGTCGCGGACGCGTGTGGTGATTTTCGTGATGCGCCTCCGAATCGTCTGTCCACCAACCGCATCGAGCGTTCGTCCGGATCAGCGGACCCGAACGGCCGTGGGGACCGCCGTCCCGATTGGAGCCATCCCATGACCGAAACCTCGCCTGCGGAGCCCGCGGACGCACCATCCACGTCGCCCGGCATGGTCGAAATCGTCGTTTCGGCGGGCCGTCCCGCCCGCGTCGTCGACCCGGCCGCATCCGCGCCCTTCGGCTGGTGGCCCGCCGTTGTCGTGGCGCTCGTCGCGTTCGTCGATCGGCTGGAGATCAACCTCATCGCCGGTGCGCTGCCGGCGATTCAAGACCATTTCGGATTCGGTGACACCGCCGCCGGGGCGATTCCGACCGCGGCGAGTATCGCGGGAGCGGTCCTGCTGTTGCCCGCGGGACGCCTCGCCGATCGTGCGCCACGTGTGATCACCATCGCCGTCGTCGTGCTGGTCTGGTCGCTGTGTTCGGTACTGAGCGGACTGGCAAGCACTTTCGTGCTGTTCTTCCTCGTCCGGGTGCTGATCGGAGCCGCCGGGCAGCTCTACAATCCGCCCGCGTCCAGTCTGCTCGCGGACTATTACCCACCCGGAAGCCGTGGCAAGGCATACGGTTTCGAGCGGGCCGGCTACTACCTCGGGCTGCCGGTCGGGGTCATACTCGGCGGCGTGCTGGCCGAAGCGCTCGGCTGGCGCGCGGTCTTCTTCGTCGCCGCCGCACCCGGCCTGCTGGTTGCCGCGCTGGTACTCACCGTCCGAGAGCCGCTGCGGGGCTTGGGTGATCGTCTCGGACGCCTCGGGCGAGACGAGTCGTCCGTGCCTGTGACCGCACCGCGCTCCGCATCGCTGCTCGGCGAAGCGCGGGCGCTGCTGCGAATCCGCACCCTGTCCGGTGTCATCGCCTGCCAGGCTCTGCTGTCGCTCGGAATCGGCGGTGTCTTCTACTGGCTCCCGACTCTGCTCGAACGAACCGAGCACCTCGGCTACGACGCGGCTTCGAGCCTCGCGGGCGCGGTCGGTGGCACGGGCATCGTCGTCGGCATCGTGGCGGGGAGCAGATACGGCGATCGTGCCCACGCCGCCGAGTCCGGCCGGCGGATCATCGCCGCGGCGGTGTTCCTGGCCATCGGCGCGCTCGCGCTGGCCGGTGCGTTGCTCGCGCCCGGCGTGCCCGCTCGGGTGACCCTGATCGCCGTGGCGTGCGGTGGATTCGCCGGCGCCATTCCGAATCTCACCGCCGCATCGGCCGACGTGGTCCCCGCCGATCGTCGTGGCATGGGTTTCGCCCTACTCACCTTCCTGGTCACCCTCGGTGGCGCGCTGGGCCCCTTTGTCGTCGGCCTCTCCTCGGATCTGGTCGACGCCTCGGGCTATGGCGGGGAACCGCTCGTGGTGGCCATGTTCGTGCTGGTTCCGGCGATCTTCGTGTCCGTGCTGATTCTGCTGCGTATCAGGAACCGGTACGCGGCCGACGCGCGCGCCGCCATCGGCTGACCGGGACCGGTCGGCGGATGCCACCGGGCCGCCCGGCCCGCGGCACGGGCGAGCCGGGCGGCCCGGTGGCGGGTGTGCACGGGAAAGCCGTGCGAACGGTCAGGGGGCGACAGTGCCGGACAGCAGACGCAGGAGGTGGGACGGCGCGACCAAGGTGCAGTAGTGCTGGCCCTTGAACGCTTCCGGTATGCCGGGCGTATCCAGCGGTACGAACAGCGAGCTGGACGGGAGATGCAGTCTGCCGGCGGAATCGATGGTGGCCGTGGGGAAGTCGGCCAGCCACTGCTGGCCGGTCGCGGCCTCGGTGTCCGCGTCGAGCACGACGTCGTTGGGACGGTACTTCAGGGCCTTGCGCTCCTGCTGGGTCAGGGAGCGGGCGACCTCGCGCAGCGTGCGGCGGTTGGCAGCCGCGCAGGTGCCTTCGGGGCCGGCGGTATTCTCGCCGTACACCGCGTTGATGTGGTCGGCGGATTTCCCTTTGCAGCGCACCTGTTTCGGCAGCGTCCCGCCCGCGTCCTCGTAGGTCGTGTAGTGGGTGAGGGTGAGCGGCTGGATCTGTGGCTTCGACGCCGCGAAGGACGCCAGGTCGGGGTAGGCGGTGTCCTGGAGTTCGCCGCCCCGGCGGTAGAAGCGATTCGAGTGCAGGTTCGCGGACTCGATCTGCGCGCGGCGGCACAGCTCGCCGCTGGTACCGGCGGCGGTGAGTTCGGCGTCCTCCGGGTCGGCGGCTGCCGGAGGCGCGGTGAGAAGCGCTGCGCCGAAGCAGGCGGCGAAAAGTATTGCGAGGGTGCGGATTACCGGGGCGAGCATACGAAATCTCCGGGGTCGTGGTGCGGGTGAAGTCGCGCGGCGCGCCTCAGGAACCGGTCAGGACGCGAGCCGTGGGCGCGGCGGCGATCGGCGCGCCCGCGGTGGCGGGGTAGTAGTCGGACGTGTTCGTCCCGGTCATGTAGTCGTGAGTCCAGGCCAGGGCCAGCGTCCGCACCGCGGTCGCGTTGACGGCGGACGGTGTGCCGCACATCAATTCGCCGAGCAGGTCCGAGCTTTCCCCCTCGGCGTCGGTGTGCGCACCCGCCTGCAATTCGACGCCGACGAACGGGCGATGCAGCCGGCTGCGCACCGCCAGGGTGCCGAGGCCGAGACTGTTGCATGCCGAGGGCGGTGCCGAGATGGACAGCACGGGCAGCTGCGTCGCGTCGAGCGAGATCAGCGCACGGTCGATGTTGTCGCCGATGAACGAGCGCACCGGGTCCAGCAGCACCAAACCGCGCAATGCCGTCCAGGTTTCGGGATGCAGGGCACGCAGGAGGTCGGCGACGAACAGGACGGCCTCCGCACCCGCGGAGTGCCCTACGAACACCAGATCGGTCGGCAGGGCGGGGGCGGGTCGCTGCGCCCTGCGCGCGGCGTCGGCGAGGCTGGCGGCCAGCGGACCGGTCGCGTCGCCCGCGCCCCCGAACAACGCGGTCACGTTGCGCAGGAAGGCGGTGTTGTCGCCCAGGTTCTGCAGGGTGCACCCGGAGAAATTCATGAACGGCAGGCTGGGTGCGAAGACGAGGTAGCCCGCTTCGGCGAAGGCGGTCGCCAGCGCGGCGACATTGGCGTTGGTGCGGGCGAATCCGTGCTGGAGCCAGATCAGCCCGGTCGGCTCGCCGTCCGGCAGGTACCAGGCGGTGTCCTGCTCCAGAACCCCCGCGGCGCAGGGGATGGCGATGGTTCCGCTGAGTTCGGTGGTGGCCGCCGCGGTGGCTCCGGTGCACAGGACGGCGGTGAGCAGGGCGGTGACGGCGGTGAAGGCCGGGCCTCGGTGGAACATGGTGACTCCCACGGCGATTGCCTGTTTCCCTTGAAGAAACGGCGTTTCTTTTGTTGGGTGACAATTAGGGAGCACGCGCGGGGTGCTGTCAAGCCGAACCGCCTCTCCGGCGATGACGCGGTCGCGCGTGCCCCGGGGTCTACTGGTAGGACGGGGTGGTCCACGGACCGATCGAGCGCGAGCGGACCGGCTCGATGTACCGCGGGGACATGCTGTGCGGGAAATCCGGACCCCAGTTGGTGGCATCGCCGGACATGACCACGGTCGCGTTGTCGGTGTACCAATCGACCAGATCCGCGTCCGAGCGCACGATCCAGGTGCAGCCCCGCTCGGCGTCGGCGGTGAAGTCCCCGTGCCGAATTCCCTTGGGTCGCCAGAAATACGTTCCCGGCCACATCTTTCCGTAGTTGTAGTCGAAACCCCCGTCCAGGCAGTACGCCTCCTCGCTGCACGGGTGGTGGGCCAGCGGCTCCTCCCGCCAGCCCGGCTTGGCCTTGATCAGCCGGGTGTAGAAGCCGGTCTTCTCGTCGCGGTGCAGCAGCTTGATGTACAGCCCGGGTACGGGGGTACCGCCCAGGTCGAACCGCATCGGACTGCCGTCCTTGACGTCGATCCACGGCATGGCGGCGGTGTCGAGCACGGTGAGCCGCTGGTCGGCGCGCACGGATTCGAGATCGGCGTCGGCCGGGTCGAATCGCCAGTCGCCGTGTTCGCGGCACAGCAGGATCTCGGTGCCCGCGGTGACCGAGATGGCCGGCGTGAGCACCCCGGCGGGCGCCATCCAGAACCCTTCGGCCCCGAGTTCGGTGTCGCCGATGGTGACCGATCCGGACAGCACGAACCACTCGGTGTCCGCGTGATGCACCCCGGTCGGGCGGGACCAGTCGCCGGTGAAGCGCACCTTGAGCGAGGCGGACCCGTCCTCCTCGTCATAGCTGAGGTTGCGCTGTTCGGCTGTGCCGGTGGCGTTCTGGAATTCGGCGAGGTGCCAGATCAGATCTTTCTCGTCGACGAGTTCTACGTGTGGACGCATGCGGCGCTCCTCGGAGAAGAAGTATTTCCGATACGGAATGTACTGCTTATCAATAACCAAAACAAGATGTATCGTTTATTACTGTGAGCCGACCTGGACGCCCCGCCGGACCCGCGACCGAAACCGAGGCCGCGGTGCTGACCGCCGCCCTGGAACTGCTGCTGCGCGAAGGGGCCGTAGCGCTGACTCCGCAACGCCTGCACGCGATTACGGGCGTCTCGCGCAGCACGATCTACCGGCACTGGCCCGGCCCCCGGGCCTTTCTGGCCGCGCTGATCGAGGTCGCGCCGCATCCACCCGCTCGCCCCTCCGGCGACCCGGTCGCGGATCTGCGCGCCGAAGTCGACCTGCTGTGTGATCGCTTGCGGGACAAGCCGGTCGCGGCGTTCCTGCGTGCGCTGGTCACCGCCTCGGCGAGCGATCCGGACTGCGCGCTGCTGCGCCAGCGTTACGTCATGGACCTGCTCGCCCCCTTCCGCGCCGCGGTGCGCGCGGTCGGCGTCCACGGCGCCGATGCCGTGGAAGAGGTTGTCATGGCGATCGTTTCGCCGCTGCTGGTGGACGCGCTGCTGCTCGATCGGCCGGCCGACCGCGATCGGGCGCAGCGCGCCGTCGACGATTTCCTGGCCCGGGTCGCCTCCTGAGGCGGCCATAGTGATCGAAACCCCGCGAAGGACGGTCGAATGACCAATGTCGTCGGTACGCGCGCCGTCTTCGGCGTGATCGTGCCCAGCACGAATACCGTTGTAGAGCACGACTATTGGCGTGCGGGTCTGCCGGGCATCGCCTACCGGGCCGGGTCGATGTACATCCCGAACCCGGTGATGGGCGACGACGCGGACTTCGAAGCCCTGCTCGGGCAGATTCGCGCCTCCATCGATACCGCGGTCCGCGACGTGCTCACCGCCGAGCCCGACCGGATGGTCATGGGCATGTCCGCCGAGACCTTCTGGGGCGGGGTCGAGGGCAATGCCGCGTTCGAGCGCCGCCTGCGCGAGCGCACCGGGCTACCGGTCACCACCGGGGCGAGTTCGTGCCGAGCGGCGGTGCGCGCGTTGGGATGTCGCCGGATCGCGGTGTTCTCGCCGTACCAGCCCATCGCCGATCGCGAGGTGGGCCGGTTCTTCACCGAAGCGGGCTTCGACGTCGCCGCCATCACCGGCCTGCGCTGCCCCACGGCGATGGATATCGCCAGGGTGGGCGACGAACGCCTTCGGCAGGTGGTCGCCGACCTCGATGCGCCCGGTGTGGAGGCGATCGTTCAGGTGGGCACGAATCTGTCGTTCGTGAACCTGGCCGTGCAGCTGGAGTCCGAACTCGGCAAGCCCGTGGTCGCCATCAACACCGCGACGCTGTGGCACGCACTGCGCGAGCACGGCATCGATGATCGCGTCGAGGGTCTCGGCGCGCTGCTGCGGGAGCACTGATGCGCGCCGGTTCTTCTTGCGGCAGCGCGGCGGCCCCGGTGCGTTCGGCGCTGTACGTCCCCGGCAACCGGCCCGAGCTGTTCGACAAGGCGGCCGCCGGTCCGGCCGATGTGATGCTGCTGGACCTCGAGGACGCGGTGCCGCTGGCGGACAAGGAGTTCGCGCGCGAGCAGGTGGCTTCGTGGCTGTCCGGGCGACCGGCCGGGCGGTCGATCTGGGTCCGGGTGAACCCTGGGGAGTTCGGGCACGACGATCTCCGGGCCGTGGCATTGCCCGCGGTGAGCGCGGTGTGCCTGGCGAAGACCGAATCCGCCCGGCAGGTTCGGGACGCGGTGCGCGTGCTGCACGACCACGAGCGCGTGCCGGACCGCATCGGGGTGTGCCCGCTGCTCGAGAGCGCCACGGCGGTGCTGGACGCGCGCACGATCGCCGCCGCGCCGCGCGTGGCCCGGCTGCAACTGGGCGAGGCGGATCTGTGCGCCGAACTCGGCGTGACGCCGGGCGCGGACGAGCGCGAACTGCTGTGGGCGCGCAGTCAGGTGGTGCTGGCCGCGGCGGCCGCGGGCATCGCCCCGCCGCTGGGGCCGGTTCGTACGGACTTCCGCGACCTAGAAACGCTGCGGGAGTCGACGATTGCGCTCGCGCGCATGGGATTTCGCGGACGCGCCTGCGTGCACCCGAGTCAGGTGCCGGTGGTGAACGAGGTGTTCACGCCCACCACCGCCGAGCTGGACCGAGCACGCGCGGTGGTTGCCCGCTTCGAGGATGCCGCCGGCGGGGTGGTGCTCGACGAGGACGGGCGCATGGTCGACCTGGCCGTCATTCGCCAGGCGCACCGGCTGCTCGGGTCGGTTGGCGGACAGCGCTGACCGGGCGCGACCCCGCCCGGATCGGATGCTCGCGGACCCGCCGCGACCCGCGCCGACCGGCGCGGGGTCGGGCCCACCACGGAACCGCGCGCGGCGGTCAGTGGTCGCGCAGCAGCCCGCCCGCGCCCTCGATGCGGTCCTCGATGCCGTTGTCGCGCAGCGCCATCCACCAGGTAGCGGCATTGATCGCGATCACCGGTTTGCCCAGCCAGCGCTCTGCCTCGTCGGCCAGGCGCACCATCGACAGGTTCGTGCCGCACTGCACGAGCGCGTCGATGTCGTCACCGTCGACCTCGAGCAGCGCCTCCCGCAGGTCGTTCTCGCCGACGTGGGCGATGGAGACGGCCGTGGGACAGCGCAATCCCCGAATGCTCTTGACCTCGAAGCCCAGTTCGCCGAAGAACCGCACGACGTTCTCGTCCCCGATGGGCTGATACGGCGTCACCACGCCGATCCGTTCGGCACCGTAGAGGTGCAGCGCGCGCCGGCATGCCTCGGCCCCGGTGGCCACCTCGAGTCCGGTCGCCTGCTGGATCTGCTCGATGAACTGGCGGTTGCCTTCGATTCCGCCCCAGAAGGTTTCGGCGGACATGCCCATGACCATGTAGTCGGGTTCGCAGGTGAGCACTCGCGCGCAGGCCCCGCCGATCTCGGCGCGGATCTGCTCGAGCAGTCGGGTCATCCCCGCGTCGTCGCTCATGTTCTGATCGCGGATGTGGATTCGGCTGAAGTGGGAGGTCACGCCGGGCACCGTCATGCGGTAGAAATCCGGTTCCACGATGGTGTTGGTGGAGGGCGCGATCACCCCGAACTTGCGGCGCCAGCCCAGGGCGTCGGTCATCGGATCATCTCCTTGCCGGTGTCGGCGTTAGTTCGGGCCGTGGCGGAGATGCGCCACGCGCCGATGAGGAAGGCGGCCTGGGCGGCGGTGTTGCACGATTGCTCGACCCATTGCAATGCCACCGTCTGGTCCTCACGGGAGGCCAGCGGCCCGAGGATGAAGAACCCCAGCAGTTGCAGCCCGAACAGCCCGGCGCTCACCGTGTCGCCCTGGGAGCGGGCCCGATCTATCAGGTACACGCCGGTGATGGTCGCGAAGACCGTGGTGCTCACGAGCATGGGTATCGGGTCGCGCGCCGCCACCGCGCCCAGCGCGCAGAGCGTGAGCAGCGCGGGAACCGTCACCGCGAGCCAGCGCGGCGTCGATCCCTGGCGCAGCCGTGCCAATTCCAGGCACAGCACCCCGAATCCGAGTGCGAGCAGCGGAAACAGCATGCCGCGCAACCACGGCAGATCCGGGCCGCCCGCCGCGGCGATGAGTTTGGCGGTGGCCTTGGCGAATCCGCCCGCACCGATCAACACCGCCGCGGCCACCGCGCGAGCGGGCGGCACGATGCGTCCCAGCAGCAGGACCCCGGCGGTGGTGAACAGCACCGGCACGAAGTCCTCCACCGCGAGGGACACCGGGTAGTCGACGGCCGCGCTCATCCGGCGAACAGATCGCGACGCCGGAACGGAGCTGCCGCGAACCGCCCGATCACCTTCGGCGTGGTCAGCCAGCGCACATGCGCGCCGTTGCGGGCGCGCGAGACCGCGCGTTCGGCCAGCCACGGGGCGACCGTGTCCACGGTGTCGGCGAGGATGTTGAACACCTTGCGCGCCTTGGCGAGTTCGGCGGGGTCGTCGTAGCCGTGGGTGAGCAGATCGGTGGCCACCATGCCGGGACTGAGCAATCCGGCCGAGACGCCCGGCGGCGCTTCCTTGCTCAGCGCCCGCGTCAGGTAGGTGACCGCGCGCTTGCTGGCGCCGTAGGCGGCCAGTCCGGGCACGGTGCGACCGTCGCTGCCCAGCCCCTCCATGTTCCAGACGTGCCCGCCGCCCGCGTTCGCCATCGCCGCCACCGCCACCGCGGATCCATTGATCACGCCCAGCAGATTAGTGGTGACCACCTGCTGCGCGGTGGCGGCGGGCAGCTCCCACAGCAGTTTTCGATCGTGGGAGATACCGGCGTTGTTGATCCAGATGTCGACGCCGCCGAATCGGTCCGCGGCCGCGTCCCAGAGGTGCCGCAACTGCTCGCGATCGGTGACGTCGGCGGTCAGCACCACCGCCTCCCCGGACAACTCGGCCCGCACCTTCTCCACCCGCTCGGGATCGGTGCCGCAGATCGCCACCCGGTGGCCGCCCGCGAGCAGTGCGCGCGCCATCCCCAGCCCGATGCCGCGGGTACCGCCGGTGATCACAACCGTGCTCATGCTCGCTCCAGGGTTCCGTGCATGACCGCGGTCAGGCCGTTGTGCTCGAACAGGTGGTAGACCACGGCCATGTGCCCGCCCGCGCCCATGCCGGGTTCGGCGTCCAGCATGAACTCGCGGCCGTGCAGGCGGCGGCCGTCGGCGGTGTGCAGGCGCACGAAATGGGCGCGGCCGTAGGAGTTTCCGTTGCCCCAGATGTCCGGGCCCTCGTGGAACGAGCGCACTCCGTCCCGGCGCACCGTGAACCGCGAACTCGACTCCAGCGACCCGGATATGGTCAGCCGATGGTCGGCCACCACCAGACTCACCGGGTCGATCTCGAGCTCCATGCGGACCGATCCGACCGATCGCTGATCGGCTCCCCACAGTTCCAGCTCACCGGCGTAGCGGCTCTTGTCCTTGGTCGGAACCCGGAAAACCGTCGCGCCACAACGTGTCTCGTGTTCGACGCGGGCGTCGGCGAGGTCCGGGTCGCGGGTGTAGACCCCGTCGAAGACCCCGACCATCGCCGGACCCTGGTACAGGACCGACGAATACACCTGGGTGTCGCCGATCGTCTGATTCCAGGTGTTCAGCGACACCTGCCAGCCCGGTCCGTAGTAGTTGGCGTCGACGAACCCGCCGTAGGGCTGTCCGGAGCCGAAGAAGTCGGGACCGGTGTAGACACGGTCGCCGCCGGTGTCGAGAACGCCGAAGGCGAACGGCGCGCCCAGCGCGAAGCGGCCCGCGAGCGGCCCGCCGCCGGTCAGTCCGCCGTCCATGTAGTACGTGGTGGTTCCGTCCGCGTGGACCGAGGATCGCCGGATGTCCTCGAAGCCCTGCCAGGTGCCCGCGGCGTCGAAAAGGGATGGCCGGCCCACCCACTCGCCGGCGATGCGCTGCTGAAAGGCGCTGGGCGCGTTCATGCCACCAGCTCCCCGCGCACGCGCTCGCACTGCTCGGCCCCGAGCAGCCGGGTGACCTGCGCCCAGACCGGATCGACGGCGGGGCTGAAGAGATTCGCGCGGTTGGCGCGATCCCGGCCGGGCAGATCGCCCTGCACGGCGGGAACGCCCTTGTCCAGCAGCGTGAGCCAGTGCGCGAGGTAGGCGTCCACGGTTCCGGTGAGTTCGCCGAAGGCTTCGGAGGTGGCGCGGCACACCAGCATCCACGGTGACATCATTGCGCGCTGGCGCGGGCCGATCGCGGCGGGGGAGACGCCCGTGAGCTGCCACGCCTGTTCCAGCAGCGGCGTCAGCGGCAGGAACGCGGCGTCCAGATAGTCCAGGTGCACCGCCAGGTCCGCGCGGGGAACCAGGTCCAGGTGCATGGCGTAATACTCACCGGCGAACACCGAGTCCAGCGTGAAATGCGGTACCGCGGAATCGCTTCCGGTGAACGCGAACACCATGTGGCTGTCCAGGCCCAGCGGCGGGACCACCAGATCGACGGTCACGGCCTTGTCGATCGGGCCGCCGCGCAGCACGCGCAGGCGGCCCACCGGGTCGGGGGACATCGCACTGGTGAGCGGAAGGTCCTCGGTGGTCTCGAGGTGCAGCGCCGAGGTCAGAGCGTCGAGTGTGCGCTCGCTGAGCGCGGTGGGCAGGCTCGTCGTGGTCATCGGGGATCGCCTCCGGTTCGGGCCTTGTGCACCCAGGCACTGGCCAATTCGGGATTGTCGCGGCGGCCGGGGGAGGGGATGACAGTCGCGGTGCGCCGGGGCGCGTCACCGGTGATGATGTCGTCGCCTCCCACCCACCAGCCCATCTTGATCAGTTCGAGCCGGCGGCGCCGATAGGCGACCTGCAGGGCGTCACTGCGGACGTGCAACTCGTCGGACAGATCGAACGGCAGCAGTTCGGGCCGCTGCGCCTCCACGACCGGCCGGTCCTGCAGCAGAATCTTCTCGATCCGCTTGCGGGTGTTGGCGTCGGCCCAGTCGCCGGTGAAGAAGTTCCGGAAACCCAGGATCTTGATCAGCGTCTTGTCCTGGGAGAGCGGGATATTGAAGTCGTAGAGGATCAGGTCGCCGATCGGGAGGCGCACGTGCAGCTTCACGATGTTCGGCAGGTACCAGGCGTTGGTGACGGTCACGTACTCCGGTCGCGGCCGCCGCCGGGCCAGCACCCCCCACAGGCCCTTGGGCAGCGGTGGACTCAGTTCGATATCGGCCTCGGCCGACCAATCCGTCTGCCGCACACGAAAATCCGGGATCTCCGGCTTATCGGGATTGCCGAAGGACGTGCCGTGCACGAACGGGGTGTGCGAGGCGTCGACGACGTTCTCGAAGGTGCGCTCGTAGTTGGCGTCGATCACCATCTCGTACTGCACGGCCTTGAACGCGGGATCGCTCCACTGCGGGAGATCCGGAATCGGCGGGCGCTCGGCCTCGGGCAGATCACCGAGGAACGCCCAGACCATGCCGTCCTGCTCGCGGGTCGGATAGTTGTCCACCCGGGCCTTGCGCGGGATGTTCCGCTCGGCGGCGTTGGCCGGGATGCGCACGCACGCGCCCTCCGCGTCGTACTGCCAGCCGTGATACGGGCAGGTGATGCAGTCGCCGGTCACCGTGCCCATCGACAGCGCGCCGCCGCGGTGCACGCACAGGTCGGACAGGCACACCACCGCGCCGGCCTGTGTCCGGTACAGCACGAAGTCCTGTCCCAGGCAGGTCACCTTGCGCGGTTCCCGGGTGACCTGATCGGCGAATTCCACCGCGTACCAGAAGTTCTTCAACATCGTCGGGTGCTCCTATCGGCGAATCAGCGTGATGCCGGTCTCGGGTGGCTCGTCGCCGAGCCGGGCCAGTGCGGTTTTCGCCGCGGGATCGCCACGCAGATGCGCGTGCAGGAAAAGTGTGGTCAGCCGGGCGAACGGTGCGACCGCGTCGGTCCCGCCGGGGCCGTCGAGGAAGGCGCGCGCGGCCGTCGGGTCGGCGTCGGCGATGCCGAAGTGATTGGCGCCCGGCACGACCGCCAGCAGATGCTCACCCGCGGGCAGCGCCTCGTCGAAGGTGCGCCGCACCGGATCGGGGCGATCCGCGCCATCCTCGCCGTAGCGGTCCGCGCTGCCCCGGATGACGCCGTCGTCGTCGCCCACGCCCAGCAGCACCGGGCAGTTCACCTGGGCCGGCAGCACGGTCCCGGGATCCCAGCCCAGCATGGTGGCGACCATGGTGTGCGCGCCCCACGCGAAAACCGCTGCCACGGACGGGAAATAGCGTGCGGACTGCAACACGACCGTGCCGCCCGCCGAATGCCCGCCCAGGGCCACCCGTTCCAGGTCGAGCGCGCCGCGCAGGGGCGGTGATGCGTTCAGCTCGGCCAGCGCCTCGAGTATCGCGCCGATCGCGGGACAGGTGGGCCGGGTGCCGTAGGCGTCGGGGCGAGCGGCGTCCAGGTCGACCCCGGGGGTCAGACCCCGCTGCCCGCCGAACAACTCGGCGACCCGATCCATCGTCACCACCGCGTAGCCCGCCTCGGCGATGGCGGTGGCGTAGCGGCGGTAGGCGTCCTGGCCGACGTTGACCCCGGACAGGAAGACCACGACCGGCAGCGGGGTCCGCGCGGGATCGGGCGCGAATACGCCCGTCAGCCGTTCGGCGTCGTCGCCGGTCGCGGTCGCCGGGTAGTACACCTTGAGATGTGCGGTGTCGAAGGGGGATTCGCCGCCGGTGCGCGCGGCCCACCACAGGGATCGAATCAGGGCCATGCGGTCCTGCCTTTCCGGGAGAGAGTTCAGGGCTGGGGCCGGGGCAGTTCGCGGTCGCCGCCCCAGAGCGCGCGCACGAGCCGGTTGGTGAGTTCGGGCCCGAAGAGTCGCTCGCCCATGACGTTCGCGGGGTCGCGTTCGGCGATGTTGCGCCGCACGGCCAGGTCGCGTGCGGCCAGTGCCGGACGGTCCTCGGCCGCAACGGGTTCGGCCGCGGCCACCCAGCCCAGCCACTGTTCGACCCGCGCGGTGAGCAGGTCCGCGACGGTGTCCAGATTGGGCCGGGTCGCGGGGAATGAGTAGCAGTGCGCGGTCGGTGACAGACTGCCGCGAATGAAGCCGGTGCGGCTGGTGAACCAGGTGAAGTCCGGGTGCTCCTGCTTGAAATCGAGCCACGGCGCGTTGTTCTCGGCGTAGTAGGAGTCGAAATACGCGCCGTCGCCGATGATGTCGCCGCGCGGGATGGCGTCCACGTAGAACCAGCCCTCGGGCCACAGCAGCAGCGCCGAACCGAAGTGCGGTACCCGGATCTGCGGGCCCAGCCACGCGGTGAGGTGCAGATTCACGAATCCGGTTCGGGGATCACCGATCCAGGAGTGCACCAGCCAGTCGATCTCGGGTCCGGAGTAGGCGGCGAGGCTGCCCGCGGGGCCGGTGGCCGGGTCGCCGTAGCTTTCCAGGTCGTCGGTGCTCGGATCGCGGACGAGCTCGAAGCGCTCGGCGATGCGGGATCGGAGGCCGGTCAGCAGGTCGCGCCACTCCTGGAACGTCGCGGTGACGTCGGTGCGGGGGTTCTCGTCGACCATCTGCTCGACGTGTTGCACGGTTTCACTCATCTTGGCTCCGGTCGGGTTGTGCGGGTCGTTGTTCCGTGCGCCTGCTCATCGCTGCCCGGTCATGGCGTCCATGGGCCGGCGGGGTCGTCCGGCGACGAGGTCGGTGCCCCGGGAGATGAGCCGGTTGACGGCCTGGGCGGGGCGGATCGTCGCGCGGACGGCGGTGGCCCCCGGCGGCACCGGTGTGACCTCCGGGTGGCTGATCACGCCGGTGAACGGGCCGCGCCAGGCGGACCACAGGGTGAAATCGGGGCTCAGGCCGTAGATTCCGCCGACCAGCGCCCGATCGGGGGCGAAACCGGCGGCGACGACGTTGAGCCGGTTCTCCGCCGATCGTTCGGGCAGGCCAAGCCGCAGTTCCCACTCCTCGCCCGGGGTGTGGGCCACGGCGACCACGTCGGCGTCCTGCACCGCGGCCAGGCGGAAGGTCTCGGGGAAGAGCGCGTCGTCGCCGACCACGAGCGCGAGTCTGCCCCAGGGCAGGGCGAATACGGTGAGCTCGTCGCCCGGCTCGGTCAGCCACGGATGCCGGGCGGTGGGGTGCAGTTGCGGCTGCCGTCCCGCCACGCCCCCGGCGTCGATGAGCACCCCGTGGTGCGCGCCGCCCGCGCGGAGCGAGGTCACCACGCGGCAGGACGTATTCGTGAGTGCGCGAACGATTTCCGGAACGGTCACCGCGGCCAGTTCGGGCAGCACGATCAGGTCGAGGTCGGGGGCCATGCGGGCGATGGCGTGCGGATCGGGGACGCTGACGGCCGCGGTGAGATGGTCGGCTCCGGGGGCGGCGCTGCGCAGGGCGTCCTCGCGCAACGGGGTGTAGATCGCGGGCCTGCGCGCGGCGATCACGTCGGTGCCGTCGGGCCGGTGTTTGTCATCGGCGCGGGTGAGGTCGATGTCGGCGAAGACGATTGCCTCGCCGGCGGCGGGCGCCATGGCCACGCAGGTCCCGTCCGGTGCGACGATCTGGCTCTCCCCGGCCCCGTGCAGACGGTCCGGGGGCACGCCGAGCCGCTCGGCGATCGCGGGCAGTTGATCGCCGGGCAGCAGCGGGCCGATCTTGTTGGCGGCTACCACCCAGACCTTGTTCTCGGCGGCGCGCACGGGAATGTGCAGGCCCGCTTCGTCGATGGCGAAGGAGTTGAGGCTGTTGAGCAGCAACTGCGCGCCGCGCACGGTCAGCGAGCGGGTGACCTCGTTGATGACGCCTTCCATGCAGGCGTACATGCCGATCCGGCCGAGCGGGGTCTCGATCACCGGGGAATCGTCGAGTCCGGGGTCGAGGTAATCGTTCTCCGCGCCCATCAGGATCTGTTTGTCGGATTCGCCGAGCAGGGCGCCGTCCGGGCCGAAGAGCAGGCTCGTGCCGGTAGTGCGGCCGTCGTCGCGGGCCAGGGTGACGCCGATCTTGACGTAGATCGCGTGGCGGCAGGCGCGGTCGGCGATCGCGGTGAGGAAGGGGTCCTGGATTCGGCAGGCCATTCGGTGCGCGTGAACGCGGTCGTCATACCAGGATAGGTGGTTACAGAACTCGGGCAGCACCACGAGTTCGGCTCGCGCGTCCGCGGCGGCGTCGATCATGCGCAGGCAGGCGTCGAGGTTGGCCGCGACATCGGTGCCCGCGGCCAGTTGTGCGGCCGCGACTCGGATCATCCGCCGGCCTCCTTCGGTGTGGGATTCTGTTTCGGACATCGAAACAGCGTTTCCAATATTGCCGATTCTGTACCCGCGTCGGAGTTCTGTCCAGCGCTGGTCGGGATTTTCACGTTCCCGAAATCCCCGGTAACCGAAGTGCCTTGTTGCCGTGTTGTTTCGGCGCGGCCCGGCCTTGACACCCGATTGCGGTGCGGGTTCAATATGGCAATTCCGAAACCGCGTTTCCATCAGCGAAACGCCAGAGGAGGGTGACATGGTGACCTCCGATTCGTCCCGCGCCACCGCGGCACTGCTGGTTGCCGGGATGTTCGCCGGGCCGGTGGCGGGTGGCGCGCTGGTACTGCTGGCCAAGCCCTTCGGCGGGCGATTGGGAATTCCGGGTGCGGTCGTCGGCTACATCGTGCTGACCGCGCTGCTGTGCGCCTGCGGTGCAGCGTTTCTCGGTCTGCGGCCGGCGCTCGCGCCGCGTCGTGCGGGGTTGTTCGCGCTGGTGAGCGGTGCGGCGCTGCTGGTCGCTGCGAGCGTGACGCACGTCGGTGTCTTCACCGCCGCGGTGCTGATCGCCGCCCTGGCCGCCGGTCCGGTGCTGGGGTGCGGACGGGTGACGGCGGTGGCACAGGGCGGGCGAGCACTCACCGGGTGGCATCTGGCGCAGTGGGGCGGGATCGGCGTGGCCGCGGGGGTTGCGGCGCTGTGCGACACCGCGCCCGCAACGGCCCTGCGGGTCACCGGAATTGCCTGCCTGGTGCTGGGCTCGATACTGCTGCTGCCGGAGTCGGCTGCCGCGCAGGCTGTTTCCATTCGGCGCGGAACGGACGGTGAGCGAACCCCGGCCGGTTGGAGCAGGGGGCTGGTCGCCGGGTACGCCGGTGTCGGCTTCGCGGTGGGCGGCACGGTGTTGCCGGGCCTGCACCTGCTGCTGTTCCGCTGGAACGCGCTCGATGCCCAGCAGTGCGTGTTGCTGCTGCTGGCGGTCGCGCCGGCGATCGTGGTCGCCGCGCTGCCCGCCGTCGAACCCGATGCGGTACCCCTCGCGCTGATCGCGGCGGCCGGGGGAGCGCTGCTGATCGCGACCGCGCCCGGCCGCGTCACCCTCACGCTCGGCCTCGCGGTGACGCTGGGCGCGGCCGCGTGCGGTGCTCGGACGCTGGATGCCGCTGCGGGATCCGGTGTTTCACCGGCGCGAGCCGTGCACTCCGGACTGTTGTCCGTGCTCGCGGCCCTGGCGGGACTCGGTTTCGTCGCGCTGATCGGTGCGAGCGCCGGTACCGGAACGGGTGTGACGCTGCTGTCGCTCCCGGTATTGCTCACCGCGCTGATGTGGGTGCGCGCCCCACGACCGTTCGCGCCCGCTCGCCTCGCTCCGGAAGGAAACACCCCGTGATCCGTCCCGTCATCGCCCGAGTCCTGACCGTGCTGGCCGTAGTCGCCGGTGCGGGCTGGCAGCCGTCGCTCGCCGCCGCCGATTCCGGTGCGGCGATAGACGTTTCCGTCGATACCGATCTCGCCGAGGGCCAGCGGATCACCGTGGACGGGCGTGGTTTCCGGCCCGGACTCGCGGCCGTGGCCGTCGGCCTGTGCAAACAGGGTTTCACGAGCGGCATCAAGCACTGCGATCTCGAGGGTGGCGCGACCTTCGTCAACATCTCCGGCGACGGCACGTTCCCGACGGTCACCCTCACCGCGCATCAGCGCTTCCACGACATCGATTGCGGCACACAGCCCTGCGTGATCGCCGCCGCGCCGCTGCCCGGCAGCGAGCCCGCCGCGGTGATCGAGGCCAATTCCGCACAGCTCGCGGTGGTGTTCCAAGGAACCCGCCCGCCCGCGGCGGCGCTCCCCGCGCCGGCCACCCACCGGGACGACGACGTCTCGGGTCCCTCGACGCCACTGTGGACGGCGACCGCCGTCCTGCTGGCCCTGGTTTCCGCCATCGTGATCGCCGATCGGCGGCGGTCGCGAACGTCCCCGGAGGAGAAATGACAATGAGAAGACTCGACGCGCGGGTCGCACTGCTCGCGGCCGCCACCGCGACGGCACTGACGTGCGGCGCTCCGACGGCCTCGGCGGACCCCGTGCTCCAGGCCGATCAGGCGACGGGTGTTGCCGCCGGCCAGTCGATTACGGTCACGCTCGCCGGCCTGCCCGCGAACCTCGCGAGCGTCGCCGTCGGCCAGTGCAAGCCACAGATCGTCTCGCCCGCGGACTGCAACCTCTCGGGCGCGCTGCTCGGCGCGGCAGACGCGACCGGCGCGTGGCAGCCCAACGGCGGCAAACGCACCCTGGTCCTGGCCGCCTCGGTCGGCGCCACCAACTGCGAGTCCGCCCCCGGCGCCTGCACACTCAGCGTCACCAGCCTGACCAACCCCACCCAGATTCTGACCTCGATCCCCCTGACCTTCGGCGGCGCGCCGGCTCCCACGACCGCACTGGCGGCACCTGCCGCCATCGAGGACAGTGACGATGGCAGCAACCTGGGGTGGATCCTCGGCGGTGCCGCCGTCGTGGCCCTGGCCGCCGCGTTCGGCATCGCCCTGTGGCGGCGCGGCGCGAGCTCGCGCTGATCGGAAGTCCCTGCGGCGGCGCCCATCCCCGGCCGGACGGGTACCACATCCGACCTACGTCGGCCGGGGATCGGCGGCCCGGTGCAGCCGGTCGGCGAGTTGGGCCGCCTGATCGCGGAACTCGGCGGGCTCCTCGATAGCGAATTCGGCGCCGATCATTCCGACCTGGAGAATCAGCCAGTGGAACGAATCCACCTGGACGATCAGGCGGCAGCGGTCCGGCCCCAGGGACTCGATCTCGCAGTCCTGGAATTTGAGGACGTCCGCGACGGCGGCGGCGGAAGTCTCGATGGTGACGACCGCACGGTGGCGGCCGGCGCTCAACCCCGCACGCAGATACTCCGCGCCCGACCGGGCCGGCAGTGGGCGCGGGGTGAAATGGCTTGCGGTAGGCACGATCGCGTCGATCCGATCGAGGCGGAAAGTACGCCAGTCGGCCGCCCGTACGTCCCAGGCCAGCAGATACCAGCGCAGGTGGAGGTAGACCGTGCGGTACGGCTCGGCCCGGCGGTGGGAGGTCTGTCCGTCCCGGTCGAGGTAGGTGAAGGTGACGTATTCGTGCCGGGCCGCCGCGGTGCCGAGGATGGTCAGTGCCTCCGGTCGCACCGCCGGTGCGTTCTGTGGTGCGGCCTCCACGGTTTCGCGCAGCGCGACCACGGCCGGTCGCAGGCGATGCGGCAGGAATTGGTCGAGTTTGCCGAAGGCGCGGTCGGCCGCGGGGGCGAATCCGTTGCCGCGGGAGGGTTCTCGTGGGGCCGTTGCACCCAGCAGGGTCAGGCCGACCAGCGTGGCGACCGCCTCGTCGTCGTCGAGTACCAGCGGCGGCAGGGTCCGGCCGGCGGCGAGTTGATAGAAGCCGCTGGGCCCGGGCTGTGTCGACACCGGGTAGCCGTACTCGCGAAGCCGTTCCACATCGCGGCGCAGCGTGCGCGGGCTGGTTTCGAGCCGAGCGGCCAGTTCCTTACCGCTGAACCGCCGCCCCGTCTGGAGCTGAGCCAGCAGTTCGAGCATACGACGGGTGACATCGGCCATGGCTCCATCATGCCGCTGATTGCGGCCAGGATCCGACCACATCTGTCGATAGCGTCGAAGGATGACCACATTCGCGCAACACCGCTCGGTCCGCATTCGTGGCGCCCGCACGAACAATCTGCGCCGGATAGACCTCGATGTGCCGCGCAACAGCCTCGTCGTCTTCGTTGGCGTTTCCGGATCGGGGAAGTCGTCGCTGGTCTTCGACACCATCGCTGCCGAAGCCGGATATCAGGTGAACGAGAACTACCCCCCGTTCGTGCGCAATCGGCTACCACGCTGGACTCGGCCGGAGGTGGAACACATCGAGGGTTTGTCACCGGTGGTGGTCATCGACCAGCGACGGCTCGGCGCCAATGCCCGCTCCACCGTCGGCACCATCACCGATGTGTACAGCTATCTGCGTTTGCTGTTCTCGCGGATCAGCACCCCGCATGTGGGGGAGTCGAACCACTTCTCGTTCAATGATCCGGCCGGAATGTGCCCGACCTGTTCGGGATTGGGGCAGACGATGTCCACCGCTGTCGAGCGAGTACTGGACCTGGACAGATCCCTGGAGCAGGGTGCGATCCTGCTGCCGGGCTTCGGCGACGGGCAGTACTGGTACCGGCAGTACGCCGACATCGGCTCGTTCGACGTGACCACTCCGCTGCGCGAGTGGACCGAGTCCGAACGACAGGCGCTGCTGTACGGAGGAGCCGCGGCGACACGGCTGGGCACCCGTCCCCCGAAGGACTACGAGGGGGTCATCGAGCGGTTCGAACGGGTCTACCTGCACACCGCGGACGATCTCTCCGAACGTAAGCAGGCCGTGCTCCGGAAGTTCACCCACACCCGGCCGTGCCCGGACTGCGGTGGCGATCGGTTGAACGCCGCCGCCCGCTCGGCCGAGGTGCTGGGCCGCACCATCGTCGAGATGAGCGGCATGGAGATCACCGAACTCGCCGAAGTGGTTGCGGGCGTGTCGGATCCGAGTGTCGCATCGGTGGTGGCCGCCCTGCGCGAGCGACTCATCGCGCTCAGCGATATCGGACTCGGCTACCTGTCGCTGGCCCGGCCCACCGGCACCCTCTCCGGCGGTGAATCACAACGCGTCAAGACGGTGCGGCATCTCGGCAGCAGCCTCGTCGAAATGCTGTACATCTTCGACGAGCCCACCATGGGTCTGCACCCGCATGATGTCCGATCACTGACCGAGATCCTGAAACAGTTGCGGGACAAGGGTAATACCGTGCTGGTCGTCGAGCACGATCCCGAGATCATGCGTATCGCCGACCGGATCGTAGAAATCGGGCCGGGAGCGGGGACCGCCGGCGGTGAGGTGATATTCGAGGGACCCTTCGACGCGCTGCGCACCGCCGACACCCCGACCGGACGGGGATTGCGGGAGCGCCGTATCCGACGCGAACACCGCACTCCCACCGGCAAGCTGCGGATCGACAACGCCACGCGAAACAATCTGCGCGGGCTCACCGTCGATATTCCCACCGGGGTGTTGACGGTGCTGACCGGGGTCGCCGGATCCGGGAAGTCCAGTCTGGTAACGGAATTGACCGATCGGCAGCCCGCCACCGTCGTCGATCAACGTCCGCTCACCACCAATCGGCGCTCGACGCCGATCACCTATGCCGGTATCGCGCCCGCTGTCCGTCGGCTGTTCGCCACCCGCAACGACGTGAGTCCCGCTCTGTTCAGCGCGAATTCGGCCGGTGCGTGCCCCGCCTGCAAAGGGCTCGGCGTCAGCTATACCGATCTGGCCTTCATGGACGGCCAGGAAACGGTGTGCGAAACATGCGGCGGACGGCGCTTCACCCCGGAGGTACTCCGGTACACGGTGGACGGTCTGACCATCGCGGATATCGACGACCTCACCATCACCGAAGCCGCGGCGCGCCTGCGGGAACCGGGGGTCGCCGGCCCGCTGCGACGTATCGAGGAAGTCGGCCTGGGCTACCTGCGCCTCGGACAGTCGCTGACCACTCTCTCCGGCGGCGAATGCCAGCGCCTGAAGATCGGCAAGGAACTGACCCGCCGCGGCGACAACACCCTCTACATCCTCGACGAACCGACCACCGGCCTGCACCTCTCCGATATCGACACCCTGCTGGAGCTGCTCGGCGCCCTCGTCGACAAGGGCAACACCATGGTGGTGATCGAGCACAACCTCGATGTCATCCGCCAGGCCGACCACGTCATCGATCTCGGCCCCGGCCCCGGACGCCACGGTGGGCAACTGGTGTTCGAGGGTACACCCGAGCGGCTCGCGACGTGCCCGGACTCGAAAACCGGTCGCGCTCTGCGGCGTTGACGACAATGGGAGGGTGTTCGTCCTGTGCTCTGTCACGCGGCGCGAGGCGGGTACACATTCGCTGAGGCCGGGTGTCGCTGCCACGACGGCTCGAGCGCCGGGGTCGCTCCCAAACATCCGCTACTGCCGAATCAGCGCGACTCCCTACTTACGTGCACGATCGGCCCTTCAGTGGCGGTTTCCGCCAGATCTCCGGCGATAGTGCGCGATAATTCGCCGCTGCGAGGGGCGCCGCCCATCCGATGCCAAAGAGAACCATCCGCACTCACATGCGCTAGAACGTCCGCAACCGCCGCGAGTCGCGCTGATCGACTGAGCCTGCGCGGAGAGGAGGCAGCAAGCAGTTCTGCTCGATTGGCTCTGGTTCAGGGCCTTCGTCGCAGGTACTCTCCCTGAGCCTGTTATTGGCTTCCGTGCGATTTGCCTTGCGGGGCACAATGATCGGCGTGCACACCGTTGGGCGCAATTCCTATCAGACAGCCAAGCTGCTGGCCCGTGCGGGACGCATCGACGAGTTGCGTGTGCGCGCGGACACCGGCGATGTGCACGCGGCGCGGCAGCTGGCGATCTTGTTGTCCCGGGCAGACCGGCTCGCCGAATTGCGGGATCGCATGGCCGCCGGGGACAACTTCGCGCGGCGAGCGTACTCGGACTGGCTCGTTCGGCATCGACGCATACCGGAGGGCGTCGATGTGTTGCGGCCGTTGGCGGCGGCCGGGGACCCGGGCGCCCTGCAACGCCTCGCGCGGCTGCTTGCAGGACTGGGGCACCTCGAGCAGGCTCTGACGGCACTGGCCCAGGCACCACCGGATCGGCTCGATGGAACGCCGGTGGAGGGCTGGTTTGATTCGCGCGGTCTGATCGACCGGGGCAGAGGTCGGGTCGGTGTGCGGCGCGAGTACGTCGACGCACTCCGTCGCAGGGTGGCCGCAGGAGACGCCGGCGCGAGACTGCAGTTGTCCTGGATCGTGGTGCTGTGGTGGCAGTCGTTCGAGCCCAGGCTCGGCGATGCGGCCGCGCTGCTCGCCGACATCGGACCCGACGACTGGCTGCACGAACGTCTCGTGCATCGGTCACGGGGATGGCGGCGAGAAGAGTTCCGCGCGGCTGCCATCGATGTCCTCGCGTCTGCCGAGTTGAAGGCGTATCACCGCACCCGGGCGGCATTGCTGATGCTGCAAAACCAGCGAGAGGCCGCGATCAGCCAGCTGCGCTCACTGTCCGCCGATGGCGACCAGTACGCGCAACGAGACCTGACCGCGGTCCTCGCCGCCGAACTGCCCCGGCTGGAGATCAAGGTCGGCGACCACCCGAACCCAATCTTCATGTACGGAATCGGGTTCAGCCCGGACGGTACGGCGCTCGCGGCATGGGGCAGAAGCACGTCGGGTTCGGCACACGTCGTCGTATGGGCCGCCGCCTCGGGCACGCAGCGGTACGTACAGAACCTGTCCTGGAGATGGCCGGGGAGCATGGTCTTCCGGCCCGACGGAACGCTCCACGAGTCGCGCGATGAGTCCTCGGGGCACTCGCTACTCGCACCGGACGGCACCGTCCGGGCCGTCCGCGCAGGTCGGCGGCTACGGCTGCACTCAACCGTCACGGACGGAGTGATCGTTGAGATACCCGCTCCCTCAGTCGGAACGATGGCGTTCCACCCTGACAGCACCGTGCTCGCCACCTGCTCCGGCACCACAGACGTCCAGCTGTGGCACACCGCCACCGGCACCCTCACTCGCACCATCGCCACGTCGGCACACAGGCTGGCGTTCAGCCCCGACGGCACCACACTCGCCACCGTCGACTCGTTCGACGACGCAATTCGATTGTGGAGCCTCAGCGACCCCCACTTATCGTGCACTGTCGGCCCTTAAGTGGCGGTTTCCGCACGATCTCCGGCGATAGTGCACGATAATTCGCCGCTGAGAGCGGCGCCGCCCTGCTGATGCCGGAGAGATCCATCCGCACCTCCATGCGCGAGAACGTCCGGAACTGCCGCATGGCGCGCGATCGTGGCGACCATCGCGACCAACGAAACATCAACGGCTAAGGGGCATCTCGAGGCCCTCGTTGTTCCCCCACCCGCAAACTATCGACTGGTGCGCTTCGAACGAGCGTTGATACCGTGCGCTGGTTCGTCGACGACGAAGGAGCCGTACATGCCGGTGATGCGGCGATTCTGGATCGAGTTCGATCCGGGGTACTCGCGCGCCCTGTGGTGGATCGGGTCGTATGCCGGTGTCACCGGATACGACGAGCAGCACTGTCTGGGGATGGTGGCGGACCTGCTCACCGACGGCGCCGAGTTGCCCCCGGTACGCCACATCACCCCGGACGTCGTGGTCGACGACGAACTCCCGGTGAGCATTCGCGAACTGGGAGTTACGGTGTGGCCGGGTGTCTGGTATCCGTCGATGAACCTCAGGTACGGACCGAACTTCACCCGGCTACCACCGTGGAATTCCACTCGGCACCCCGAGTAGCGCACGTCCACCAACGCGGCAACGAATCCGACCCGGCCACAGCGGGTAGCGGGCGAGCGGGAAGGCCGGCGGTGGCCTAGGCGCGGTGGGTCGGGTAGGCGCGGGCGGGCATGCCGGGGCCGCCGGGGCGGAAGGCCTCGGGGGCGTGGATCACCGTGGGCTGGACGTATTCGCGCAGGCCCTCGTGGGCGTACTCGCGGCCGAAGCCGCTGCGCTTCGTGCCGCCGAATGGGGCGCGCAGGGACATGCCGGTGCGGTTGTGGGTGTTGACGAAGGTGAAGCCTGCCTGGAGGTCGGCCGCCACCGCGAAAGCTCGGTCCTCGTCGGCGGACCAGACCGAGGCGGCCAGGCCGAGGTCGGAATCGTTGGCGCGCAGGACGGCCTCGTCCTCGGAGTCGTAGGTCAGCAGGGGGACCAGGGGGCCGAACTGTTCGCCGGTGACCAGGGCGGCGTCGTCCGGCAGGTCCAGTGCGAGGGCGGGGGTGAGGAAGTAGCCGGGGCCGGCGTCGGGGGCGGCGGCCAGCGGAATCATCCGGCCGCCGCGGCGGCGGCCGTCGGCTATCAGGTTCGTGAGGCGGTCGACCGCCGCGCGATTCACCAGCGGGCCCATGGTTACCCGCTCGTCCAGGGGGTCGCCGACGACCAGGATGCGCTGGGCGGCAGCCAGATACGAGTCGAGGAACTCGTTCCGGCGGGTGCGGGGCACGTAGAGGCGCTTGGCGGCCATGCATACCTGGCCCGCGGTGGCGAACGACGCCAGCACGAGGCGCTCGTAATCGTCAGGGGTGAGCGCGAAGTCGTGAAGGAAGACCGCGGGGTCGTTGCCGCCGAGCTCGAGGGTGACCGGGGTGAGCGCGGCCCCCGCGGCGGCGGCGATGCTGCGCCCGGCCGCCTCGCCGCCGGTGAACGCGACCTTGGCCACGAGCGGGTGGGCCACGAGCGCGGTGACGGTGTCGGGGCCGCCGTGAATCACCTGGATGCCGGGCAGCAGCGCGGCGACCGCCGTGATCGCGAGCGGCGCGAACGGGGAAGGCTTGAGTACCACCGTGTTTCCAGCGGCCAGGGCCGGGCCGAGTTTGAGCACGGCCAGGATGATGGGCGCGTTCCACGGGGTGATGGCGGCGACGACGCCGAACGGCGCGGGAGTGGTGGTGAGACGACCCAGCCCATCCTGCACGACCGAACCCGTCAGCACCGCGGGCGCGTTGTCGCGAACCCAGCGCAGATACACTGCCGCGAAGCCGATTTCGCCCCGGCAGTCCACGATCGGTTTACCGCTCTCGCGCGCCAGCAGCGCGGCCAGTTCACCCGCGCGAGCCTCGAGCGCGTCGGCGGCCGCACCGAGCGCGGCCAGCCGGTCGGGCAGCGGAACCCGGGACCATTCGAGGAAGTCCCGATGTGCCTGGGCCACTACGAGATCCACGGCCGCGGGCGGGCACACCGGCACCGAGCCGACGATTTCGGCGGGCCGGGCCGGGTTCTCCCGGATGACGCGCGGGCTCACCGTCCGGCCTCGAGCGAATCGAGCAGGCAGGCGCGGCGCAGATACGCGCGGGTGGCCACGGGGTCCGCGGCCAGTTCCCGCACGTGCGTGCGGAAGTCGTCGCCCGCACCGCGCAGCCGTTGCCAATTGGCGTGACTGGCCCGCTGCACGTGCTCGACAGCGACCCGCCGCCGATGCTCGGCCGCGGCGTCGAGGCCGGATTCGGGCGCGCCATGCAGCACATCGGCCAGCGCGTCGCCCAGCCGCACCGCGTCGTGGATGCCGCTGTTCATGCCCAGCCCGCCGAGCGGATTGTTGACATGCGCCGCGTCGCCCATCAGCAGCACCCGGCCCACCCGGAAGTGATCGGTCACCCGCTGATGCACGCGGTACAGGGAGGCGTGCAGCAGTCGCCAGGGCCGCCCCAGATCGGCGACCCCGGTCAAACGGCTTGGCAGCCGCGACAATTCGGCCTCGTCCGCGCTGTCCGCCGCGGTCGGCAGCAGCACCCGCCAGTGCTGCGGTGTGCGCAGCAGGACCAGCCATTCGAAGGGATCGAACACGTAGTTGATCGGGGCGATGCCGGGCAGCGCGGCGGCGAGGTCCTCCTCGACGGAGGCGACCAGGAACCGTTCGGGGTAGGTGCTGCCCTCGAATCGGGCGCCCAGGCCGTGCCGGACCGCCGAATGCGCGCCGTCCGCGCCGATGACCCAGTCCGCGTGCACGGGTCCGCGCGCGGTGTGCAGGACGACTCTTTCGTCACTGCGGAACAGTCCCTCCACGGCGTGGTCGAAACGCACCCGCCCGCCCAGCCCTTCGAGCGCGTCGAGCAGGATCGGCGTGAGTCTGCTCTGCTCGCATTGCACGCGGAACGGATACGGGGTGTCCGCGGCCAGTAGACCGAGGTCGAGGGTGGCGAGTTCGCCGCCGTTCCGTTCGCGGTACTGGAACGTGGACGCCACGATTCCCTTGTCCAGCAACGGTTTCAATACGCCGAGTGCGTCGAGCATCTCCAGCGTGGGTGGATGGAAGGTCGACGCCCGCGATTCGGCGGCCAGCTCCGCGCCGGCCTCCAGAACCGTCACCTCGATCCCGCGCCGGGCCAGGGTCAGGGCCGCGGTGAGCCCGACCGGCCCCGCGCCCACGACCACGACGCTCATGAGGTGTGCAGGGCGAAGCGGCCCTCGACGCCGACGACCCGTGCGCCGGTGAACAGGCGCAGCGTCTCGGCCGTGCCCTCTTCGCCGAGACCGGAGATGCCCCATGCCGGGCGCGGCGTCATGAGATGCAGACTCATGATCGACGAGCCGTTGACCTTCACCTCCCCGGCCCGAATCCGCTGCGCCACAGTCACTGCCGCGTCCTCGTCCGCACCGCAGACATAGCCCTCGAGTCCGTAGGGCAGCGCGTTGGCGTGCGCGACGGCCTCGTCCACCGACTCGTAGGTGCGCACGCCCGCGACCGGCCCGAACACCTCGTCCAGCAGATCGTCCGCGAGCAGGGTGGGCGCGAAGTAGTTGCCGTCCGCGGGCACCGAACCGAACGACCGAGCCTCCCGGCCGGAGACCGCCGCGCGCACGGCGGCCAGATGGCGCGAGTGCACGAGCGGCCCGAACTCGGTCGCGGGATCCAGCGGAGCGCCGATGCGCAAGTCGGACAGGCGTTTCCCGATCGCGTCGAGCAGTTCCGGTGCTCGACCGGCGGGCAGGATGAGCCTGCCCAGGGCGCGGCACCACTGGCCGTTGAGCGTGGTGAGCAGCTCCGCCGCCATGCGAGCCGCGATATCGGTGTCGGCGTCGGGCAGGACCAGCAGCGGATTGTTGCCGCCGAGTTCGAGTTGGCACGGACGCAGCAGCGGCGCCGAGGCGATCGCCACGGCCCGGCCGCCGGCCAATCCGCCGGTGAACGACACCGCCTTGATGCGCGCGTCCCCGGCCAGCTGCGCGCCGGTCTCCGCGCCGCCGTGCACGAGCTGGAACATGCCGGGCGGCACGTGCTCGGCGATCACCTCGGCCAGCTCCACGGAGCTGTACGGCGCGAGTTCACTGACCTTCAGGATGACGGGACAGCCCGCCGCCAGGGCGTTGGCCACCTTGTGCGCGGCCATCGGGGCGGGTGCGTTCCACGGTGTCAGGCACAGCGCGGGACCCAGCGGCAGCCGATGCACCCGAACACCGTCGACATCCGCGCGCAGCGCCCCCGACCGCAGCTGCGCCGCAGCCAGCCGGAAGGATCCGGACACGATCACACCCAGCGGAGCGACCTGTGTGATGGGCACACCCGTTGCGTACGAGTCCAATTCGCTGATACGGCCCAGTCGGGCGTCGAGGTCCTCCGCGATGGCTTCGAGGGTGCCGGGACCAATAGAACCCGTTGCCCGGGCCGCGACGGACAGCGCCCGCTCGATCCGGTCCGGCGCGGTCGCGACCGCCCGGGACACGTGCGCGCCGGTGGCGGGATCCTCCAGCGCCACCCCGAGATCCACCGCGGGCGTGTCCCATTCCCCGTCGACGAGTTCGCGGACGGCGGGTAGCTCCACCCCCGTCATCGCTCCACCTGCGGTGCGGGCTGCGGAACGGATTGCGGTGCGGTGGTGAACAACTCGTTGGCCGTGGCGTCGGTGACGATACGCGCCACCTCGAGCATGCCGCGCTCGGCGGGAAAGGTCATCACCAATCCCATCGCGAGATCGCGCAGCGCCCGCCCGGCGGACCCGTCCATCGAGGCCGCGGAGGTGCCGCCGGCCTTGAGCGCGCCGACCGCGACCTGGAAACAGGCTTCGGTGACCGCGCCCTTGCCCAGCCGCCACTGGGTGAACACCTCCTGCTTGGGCTTGATCGGCGTCTCGGCGGTCTCGATGGCGAGCTGATAGCGCAGCCACAGGTAGGCGGTGCGCAGATTCTTGGTCATCTCGCCGATCAGCACCTGGTGCACGGGGGAGGAGGCGATCGGTTCGCCGGTGTCGGCGAACGTCTTGCGGGTCGTCACGGCCAGGGTCTCGTCGTACACTTGCTGCGCGCAGCCCGCGTACACCGCCGCGATCGCGAGCTGATTGCCGACGAAACTGCCCCTGCTCATGGTGAGCATCTTGGTGAACGCGCCCGGCACCGCCAGCGCCTCGTCGTCGGCGATGTGCACGTCGTCGAGCCGGATGCCGTTGTTGGCGGTGGCGCGCATGCCGAGTCCGTCCCAGGGTGCGCGCACGCTCACCCCGGCGGCGTCGCGGGGGACGAAGAAGGTCGCCAGGCCCTCGGCGGTGTCGTAGCCCTCCAGCTTGGCCGAGGTCAGGTAGTAGTCGGCAACGCCGGTCGCGCAGCCGAACGACTTCTCCCCGTTGAGAATCCAGCCGCCGGGCACCTTCCGCGCGGTGGTGGCGATGGTGATGTTGGCCTTGGCCGTCTTCACCGATTCCGAGGCGAAGTTGGCCAGCCAGACCCCGTCGGCCATCCGGCGCAGGACCTTCTCGGCGAACGCGCGCACCACCTGGACCTCGTCGTCGGCGAAGAGCCCGGCATCGATGGCCTCCAGGGGGAGCAGGCCACGCGAGGCGCTGGTGTTGTGGAAGAAGTAGGCCAGCGCCGTCGACGGGCACGCGGTACCCATGGCGAAGGTGGCCGCGGCGAGATCGCGCAGAGTGCCGCCCAGACCGCCGAACTTCTCCGGCACCACCAGTCCGAGCAGGCCCGCGTCGCGCAGTAACCCGACGTGTGACGGCGGGAAGGTCGCGGTGCGGTCGGCCTCGGCCGCGGCGGCGCGCAGGGCGGGCAGAATCGAATCGACACGGTGCGCGCGTTCGAGTTCCGCGGCGGTCATGTCTTCGACGAGTCGTTCGCCGATCATCGGGCAATCCCCTCGTAGTAGGTGCGGTCGTGATAGATGAGCGGGGGCGCGGGGCGGGGAACGGCGGCATCGCGAACCAGACCCAGCACGATGGTGTGGTCGCCGGCGGGATGGCGGGCGGCGACCTCGCAGTCGACCCAGGCCACGGCATCGGCGAGCACCGGCGCGCCCGTGCACGCCGAACGCCAGCGGCCCACAGCGAAACGGTCCCCTCCGGTGGCCTGTCCCGCGAAGCGACGGCCGATGGCCCCGTGGTCGTGGCCGAGCACGTTGATCGCGAAAACGCCGCTGTCCCCGATCAATCGGCAGGTGGTGCCCTCCGAGGCCAGACATACCGAGACGAGCGGCGGATCCAGGGCCACACTGGTGAAGGAACTGGCGGTCATGCCGTGCCGCGCGCCGTCGCCGTGCAGGGTGGTGACGACGGCGACTCCGGTCGCCCACTGGGCGAGCACCGGGCGGAGGTCTGTCGAGTCCACGTCTCCTCCGTTTCGATAGTGGAAACGCTGTTACGCACAACGTAACGCCCACGGTGACGTGGTGCAAGCGAACGAACCGGAAATCCCGTGCGCGACCGGACCGAGCGGGTCGTTTCCCATTGGGAAATGCCGTGCCCTAAGCTGGAGCCGTGTCGGACAACGAGGCCGAGAACCAGAGTCGCTCCATCGCCGCGGTCGAGCGAGCCATGGACGTGTTGTTGCTGTTCGGGCGGAGCGGGCGGGCCGATCTCGGCGTCACCGAGATAGCCAACGAGCTGGGGCTGACCAAGGCCGCGGTGCATCGCATCCTCACCGCGCTGCGCAACCGCGAACTCATCGCGCTCGAGCCGACCACCCGGCGTTACGCCCTCGGGCACGCCGCCATCGCGCTGGGGCGCGCGTACCTCGCCCGCACGGACCTGCGCGTCATGGCCGCGCCGGAACTGCGCAGGCTGGCCGCCGCGACCGGGGAGACCGCGACCCTCTCGATTCGTCGCGGCGACACCCGCATGTACGTGGATCAGGTTGTGCCGGAACAGGAATTGCGCATGGAGGTGGTGCTGGGCGTGCCGTATCCGCTGCATGCCGGCAGCTCCTCGAAGGCCATCCTGGCGGCACTGCGCAAGGAAGAGATCGACGAGTACCTCGAACGCCACGAGTTGACCCCGTTCACCGAATCGACCATCACCACCCCGCGCAAACTGCGCGCCGAACTCGCGTCGGTGCGCAAGCAGGGCTACTCGATCTCGCTGGGGGAGCGGCAGATCGGCGCGTCCTCGGTGGCGGCGCCGATTCTGGACCATGACGGTGGCGTCATCGGCGCGATCAGCGTGTGCGGACCGCTGGCTCGATTCGAGCCGCGTATCCCGGAGTTGGTGCCGCAGTTGCAGAAAGCCGCGGCCGCACTCTCGGCGCAACTCGGCTACACCGGCTAGTTCTCGTCACAGCTGCGCGCCGGGCTTGAACACCCCGAGCGCGGCGGCCGCCAGGACACTGCCCCAGATCGTCCACACGTAGGGCAGGCAGCCGTCCACGCTGCGGCGCAGGGTGTGCTCGATGCGGTCGCTCGACCCCGTGGTCAGTAGTTCGCCGAACGCCGCGCCGAAGGGGCGCAGCGTGATTCGGATGCCGAGACCGGCTGCGATCGCCGCGGTGTAGAGCAGGATTTTGGCGCCGAGCCACTTCGGGTTGGTGGTGACCCCGAACGGTTCGGCCGCGATCAGGGCGTATCCACCCGCACCCGCCATGCCCGCGATGACGAGCCCGCGGATGGCGAGATCGGCGCGGTATACCGTGGCGACGCGGCCGTGGGTGCGGTGTGCGATCACGGTGAGCGCCAGCCAGATCGCGCTGAACACCCAGATCGCGGCGACCGACCAGCCGGGAAACAGTCCGACCCCGAACAGCTCCGCACCGTGCGGTGCGGTGGCCATCAGGGTCACCCCGCTCGGCAGGAACAGCACCAGGCAGATCTTGGGGGCCAGATCCAGCCCGCTCATGATGTTCAGCGCCGTGACGCGGGCCGCCGGATCGAGTTTCGGATCTATCACGAACCGGCTGGAGTAGAAGACGCCCAGGTCTCCACCCAGCCAGAACACGAACAACACCAGGTGCAGCAGGATCAACCAGCCGTAGGGGTGCGGTCCCATTCGAGCTCCCTGTTCTCTTCTGCGAAACGCTGTTTCGGAGTACGCTCCCGACAGTCTCACATCGAAACACTGTTTCCACAAACGAAACGGGATCCCATGCGCACCCTGCTGGCGTCCGCCCTGTCCCTGCTCTTTCTCATCGCCGCTCCGGCCCACGCCGACCCGGGTGTCACCCGCGAGGAAACCCGCGTCGGCCTCGACGCGGCCACGGTCTGGTATCCGGCGAACGCCGGCCGTCGCCTGCCGGTGGCGCTGATGCTGCCCGGCGCGAACATGCGCCGCGAGTACTACTCCCGATTCGCTTCCGCCGTAGCCGATTACGGCTTCGTTGTGGTGATTCCCGAGCGCTACCCGATGCCCGGGTACAGCCTGCCCAGCGAACAGTCGATCACCGACGTGGTGGGCTGGGCGCGCGAGCGCGCCGCCGATCCGGGCTCCCGGATCGGGAGCGTCGTAGACCCGGAGACCCTGGTCGTCGCCGGGCATTCCTACGGCGGGGCGGCGGCGCTGTACGCGGCCGCGGACCGCTGCCAGGTGCCCTTCTGCTTCGGGGTGTCGTATCGGCATCCGCCGCAGCTGAAGGCGATTGTCGGGCACGGCACCAACACCACCATCGGACCGGTGGTCGATGTGGTTGCGGTGCACGGGATTCCGGTGCTGTACATCAACGGCACCGAGGACTCGGTGAGTGAACCGGCCGAAGCGCACGAGAGTTTCACGAAACTCACCGGCGCTCCGACATCCGCTTTCGTGAATCTGCTGGGCGCCAACCACTTCGGCCTGGCCGATGAGGACAATCCGCCGGGGGCAGCGCCTGACGCCCATCCCGGCACCGCCCCGCGTGAGCAGACCATCGCGGCGGCCGCGCGGTGGACGGCTCAGTGGTTCCTGGCGCAACTCGGCGACTCGAAGGCTCGTGCGTTCGTCTACGGCGGCGGGACGCGCACAGACGCCGCGGTGAGCGTCGAAATGCCCTCGTAGAGTGCTCGATCGTCCGCGGCGTGAGTTTGTTGCGGGGATTCTATGAGCGAACCGGCACCGCCTGAGCGGAGGTGCCGGTTCGTATCGCTCACAACAGCAGTTCCCGGGCCTGCTTCACGTCGATGACATCCGCGTATTTGGCGCCGAGATCGAACAGGTTCGCCTCGTGCAGGCGGGGGTCGCGATCACCGCAGGCATCGGCCACCACCTGCGGCCGGAAACCGTGCTGCAGGGCGTCCACCGCGGTGGCGCGCACGCACCCGCTGGTGGTGAGCCCGGTGATGATCAGGGTGTCGATACCCGCGGCGGTGAGGTTCGCGGCCAGCGGGGTGCCGAAGAAGGCGCTCGGATACTGCTTGACGATCACCGAATCACCCTCGCGCGGTGCGGGTTCGGGGAGGAATTCGCCCAGCGGGTTGCCCTCCTCGAAGACGGCCAGGGTCGGCACCTTCTGTCTGAACAAGCCACCTTCGGTCGTTCCGGGGCGGTAGCTGACCCGGGTGAACACCACCGGATACCCACCGGCTCGTGCGTACTCGACCACCGTCGCCGCCGCACGCACCGCGTCCTGCACCGGAGCCCGCAGTGGTGATTCGTCGTCGAGATAGGCCGCGCAGACGTCGATGACCAGCACCGCCGGGCGCACTCCCGCGCCCAGCGGGGTGCCGTAGCCGGCTCGTCGGGCGTCCTCGTGTAGATCGGACATGCGAGATCCCCTCAGATGACGCCGGTTTCGGCGAGCTTGGCCAGTTGATCGGCGTCCAGGCCCAGCAGTTCGCCGTAGACCGCGGCGTTGTGCTCACCGAGTGCGGGACCGGCGTGCCGGACTCGGCCCGGGGTCACGCTGAGCTTGGGAAAGACGTTCTGCATGGGCAGTTCGCCCAGTTCGGGATGGGCGACCCGCACGATCGCCTCGCGCGCCGCGAAGTGTGGATCGGCGAACATGTCGCGCGCGGTATAGATCCGGCCCGCGGGGACCCCGCCCTCGTGCAGCTTCGCCAGCAGCGGCTCGGCGTCGTGGCCGGCCGTCCAGGCGCTGATCAGGTCGTCGAGTTCGGTCATGCGCGCACCGCGTGCGGTGTGACTGCGGTAGCGCTCGTCCACGGCCAGTTCGGGGCGATCCATCAGCTCGGTCAGCCGGGCGAACACGGTGTCCTGATTGGCGGCGATCAGCACCATCTCCCCGTCGGCCGTGGGATACACGTTGCTGGGCGCGACATTCGGCAGCACCGAACCGGTGCGCTCGCGCTGATATCCGGTGAGCGCGTATTCGGGCAGCAGCGATTCCATCATGGCCAGCACGGCCTCGTAGATGGCGGAGTCGACCACCTGGCCCTGCCCGGTCTTCTCGCGGTGGTGGACGGCGGCGAGGGTGCCGATGGTGGCGAACACGGCGGCGAGCGAATCGCCGATCGAGATGCCGGTGCGCGCGGGGCGATGGCCGGAATCGCCGGTGGTGTAACGGATTCCGCCCATGGCCTCGCCGATGGAACCGTATCCGGCGCGCGGGGCGTAGGGGCCGGTCTGGCCGTAGCCGGTGACCCGGACCATGATCAGTTCGGGATTGCCCTCGCGCAGCCGGTCGTAGCCCAGGCCCCAGCGTTCCATGGTGCCCGGGCGGAAGTTCTCGATCACGATGTCGGCCTGCGCGATGAGCTCGCGGGCCAGCCGCTGACCTTCGGGGTCGCGCAGGTTGCAGGTGACCGACTTCTTGTTGCGCGCCACCACCGGCCACCACAGCGAGGCGCCGTTCGACTGCTCACGTCCCCACTGCCGCATGGGATCTCCGGTGCCGGGGGATTCGAGTTTGATCACCTCCGCGCCGAAGTCGCCGAGCAGTTGTGCGCAGAAGGGACCGGCCAGCAGCTGGCCCATCTCGACCACGCGCAGATCGGCCAGCGCGCCGGCCCCGGGGGTTGCTTCGGCTGTCATGCGGCCACTCCGTTTCGTTGTGCGCCCGATGCTCGCGCGCCGGGCGCGCGAGAACGGTAGGGTGAAAGTGGATACACTGTATCCCTGAGAGAAACGGCGCGGCAAGGTGAGAGAAGGTGTGCCCGTGGACATCACGGTGCTCGAGGTGGCCCCACGCGACGGCCTGCAGAACGAACCGGAGATCGTCCCGACGCAGCGCAAGATCGAGTTGATCGAGCGTTCGATCGCGGCGGGCCTGCGCCGGATCGAGGCGGTGAGCTTCGTGAATCCGAAGGCTGTCCCGCAGATGGCCGACGCCGAGGCGGTCATGGCCGGGGTGTCGCGACCGGCCGATGTTTCCTACATCGGGCTGGTCTTCAACGAGCGCGGCCTCGACCGCGCCCTCGCGGCGGGCGTACACGAGATCAATGTCGTCGTGGTGGCGACCGATACGTTCAGTCACCGCAATCAGGGCTGCTCGACGGCCGAGGGCGTGCGGCGCTGGCACGGTCTGGCGCAGCGGGCCGCGGAGTCGGGTTTGCTCCGAACCGTCACCATCGCCGCGGCTTTCGGCTGCCCGTTCGAGGGCGAGGTCGCCGAGGCGACCGTGCTGGACCTGGTGCGCCGGGTGGCCGAGGCAGGGCCGCAGGAGATCGCGCTGGCCGACACGATCGGCGTCGGCACGCCCGACCGGGTGCGGACGCTGGTGGCGGCCACCGCCGCGCTGGCCCCCGATGCGGTGGTGCGGTGCCATTTCCACAACACGCGTAATACCGGGTACGCCAATGCTTTCGCGGCTGTCGGGGCGGGTGCGCGGGTGCTGGACGCGAGCACGGGCGGTATCGGCGGGTGTCCCTTCGCGCCGGCCGCGACCGGCAATGTCGCGACCGAGGATCTGCTCTACGGGCTGCATCGGATGGGGTATCGCACCGGTGTGAGGATGGACGAGGTCGCCGAGACCGGGCGCTGGCTCGGGAGGGTGCTGGGCGCCCCGGTGCCCGCGTTGCTGGGCCGGGCGGGGGGCTTCCCGGGCCCGGCGTGACCGGTGGCCGACGGGCTCGGCGTCATTCGCCATTGCGCCGCTGAGCGGTGCCTGCGAGCACGAGAAATCGTCCGGCGGGCATCGATCGTGCGGCCGGTGCCCGCCCGTCCGTGAGCGGACGAGCGTGCGGTTGCTTGAATCCGGGGCTTCCATGCGCCGGTCGAGCTTGGACGTTCTCGACGTCTCAACCGGTGAGCTTGGCGTTCAGCTGCCCCGGCTGTACCCCTTGCCTCTCTTCGCCTCGAGCGCCGGGGGCCGCCTCGGTTCTGTGCTGCCGTGTTGTTCGATGGCACCGCGCAACGGATCGAGCAGTTCTCGCAGGTCCTTGACGTCTGCCGTGTCGTAGACGACTCGAGCAATGGCCTCGGCGTCGTCGGCGGACAGTGAGCGGGCGGCGTTGAGCCGGAACTTGGTGGCCAACTCCGTGGCCGACAGCGGATTGCCCGGGCCGCCGCGGTTGACGTCCACCCGTTCGGTGAGCACCCGCCCGTCCCGGAGCTCGGCGGTGAGCACGGCGGGGAACTGGTGCGGGAAGATGCTGTCGCAGTGTGGATCCGGCACACAGTCGACCTTCGCGGCCAGAGCGAGCCGGTGCGGATCGCGGGCCGCCGCGTCGGTGAAATCCTCGTGGAAGAGCCCGAGCCCGCCGCCGCCGATGAGGGCGGCGGCGACCGTGTAGGGGCCGGAGAACGCAGCGTGATAGCCGGATTCGGGTGCGCGTTTGTCCGCCGCGGGCTCGCCGATCGTGCGCAGGACCGGGGTGGGTGCGCCGAGGGTGAGGCGTTCCACCTGCTCGGCGGTGACGCCCCGGGCGCGCAGGCGCAGGGCCGCGTCGATGCCGGCGTGGGTGAAGTGGTTGCAGGGGTAGGGCTTGAAGAACACGCCTGGCAGTTCCCACTCCGTTCCCAAGCCCTCGGTGACGCTCTCTGCGCGCGCCTGGTCGCCGCAGAATGCCTGGAGCAGACCGAACCGTCCCTCGATGACCGTGGGCGGGCCGGTCAGCCCGTGCCGCGCCAGCTCCGCGGCGGTCACCGCGGCGTGCGCGGCCCAGCCGCAGTGAATCCGTTTCACGGTGCCGCCGGTCCGATTGGCCTCGAGCAGGCCCGAACCCATGCTGGCCGCGATCCCGAGCGCGTGTGCGACGCGGGGCGCGTCGAGTCCGGCCAGCAGCGCGGCGGCGGCGGCTCCGCCGAGCGCCCCGCAGATCGCGGTGGCGTGCAGGCCGCGTTCGAAGAAGACCGAGTTACCCAGTCGCTCGTCGTATCCGGCCATGCCGACGCGGACGGTGATCTCCACCCCGACCGCGATGGCGTCCAGCAGCGCGCCCCCGCTCGCGCCGACCGCTTCGGCGACCGCGAGGGCGGCCGGCACCACCGTCGCCGACGGATGCAGGACCGACGGCAGGTGGGTGTCGTCGAAATCCATTGCGTGGGCAAGTGTTCCGCCGAGCAGTGCCGCGCTCGCGGTGGGCACCCGATCGGCGAGGCCGAGCGCGGTGGACATCGGCCGCCCGCCCCATTCGGTGACGACCGCTCGCATCGCCGCAGCGGCCGGAGTGGACTGCGCTGCAAGACTGTTGCCGAGGACGTCCAGCAGTCGGCGGGCGGCATCGGCGCGCAGGGCGGTCCCCACGCCGCCGGGGCGGCGCGCGGCCACGGTGAATTCGGCGAGTTGATGCACGATCGTGGGTGCGGTCATGGGGCCACCGCCGCGAGGGGTCGTACCGGGGAGGCTGTGCGGCCAAGGGTGCGTAGTGGCGCTAGCGCGAAAACGATCACGGGGGCGCTCATGAGGTCACCGCCACGAGCGGAGGGTACCGGGAAGCCTGTGCCGCCGAGGGTGCGCAGTGGCGCGGCCGCGCGAACGATCGCGGAGGCGGTCATGGGATCACTGCTGCGAGCGGGGCGTACCGGGGAGGCTGTGCCGCCGATGGTGTGCAGTGGCGCGGCCGCGCGAACGATCGTGGGTGCGGTCATGGGTTCACCGCTGCCAGCGGGGCGTACCGGGGAGGCCGTGCGGCCGATGGTGCGCATGCGCGCGGGCGCGAAGACGATCGTGGGTGCGGTCATCGGGTCACCGCCGCGAGGGGGCGTACCGGGGAGCCTGTGCCGCCGACAATGCGCAGTGGTGCGAGCACGAAGGCGAACTCGTGAATTCCGCTCTCTGCCAGTACCTCCAGGTCCAAGTGCTCCATGATGTAGATGCCGGACTCGACCAGCAGCACCCGATGTACCGGCAGCACGCTGTGTCCCGCGCCAGGGGCCAGGCGTTCGTAGGCCGTGGTGTCGGCGCCGGTGGCGACGACACCCTGTGCGGCAAGCCAGCGTGCGGCTTCCACGCCCACTCCGGGCACTCCCGAGTCCGCGCCCAGATACGTTGCCGGGTCGGCATAGTGGCGTGCCCATCCCGTACGGATCAGGGCCACGTCACCGGGGTCGAGCGGGAGGTCGCGTGTCGCGTGCTTGAGATCGGCGACGGTGATTTCGTAGCCGCCGGGCAGGATGTTCACGTCGTGTGCGGCGGCTATGTCGAGAAGCACTCCCCGGCAGAGCAATCCGGGAAGGTTCTCGGCGCCGTGCGCGGCGAAACTTCCGCCGCGCTGCGCCTCGGCGGCGTCGATGCCGCCGTGCAGCGTTCCGTCCTGGCTGACGTGGCTGAGGGCGTCGATGTGGGTGCCGACGTGGCCGCCGGTCACGATGATCTCGCTGGCGGCCGAACCGCCGTCCGGGCGGACGGTGTCGCCGTGCCTGCGCGCCAGCGTCATTCGGAAGCCGGGATGGTTGGGGGAGCAGGGCATGCCGGTGAAGTACGGTCGCCCGAGTTCGATCAGCCGCACGCCGGCGCGCACCAGCTCCACCAGTGGGTCGCGGGTGGTCATCGGATCACCCCCGCCGTGCGCAGGCGGTCGAGTTCCGCGGCGTCGACGCCGTATGCGCCCAGGACCTCGGCGGTGTGCGCGCCCAGCGGCGGACCCGTCCATCGGATGCGGCCCGGGGTCTCCGAGAGCCGGAACAGGATGTTCTGCATGCGTATCGGTCCCAGTTCGTCGTCGTGGAGTTCGGCGATGGTGCCCAGCGCCCGGAACTGCGGGTCGGCCAGGACGTCGGCGGCGGTGTAGACGGGCGCGACGGCGGCCTCGGCGGCGTCGAATTCGCGCAGGACCGTCTCGGTATCGCGCTGGGCGATCCACGCGCCGACGGCCGCGTCGAGTTCGTCTGCGTGCCGGGCTCTTTCGGCGCCGCTGGCGAACCAGGGCTGTTCGGTCAGGTCGGGGCGTCCGACCAGGCGCAGCACCCGTTCGGCCACGGTTTGCGCGCTGGTGGACACCGCGACCCAGCCGTCGTCGGCGGTGCGATAGATGTTGCGCGGGGCGTTGTTGCTCGAGCGGTTGCCCATGCGCGGTTGCAGTTCGCCGAGCTGGTCGTAGGCGATCAGCTGGGGGCCGAGCAGGGTCAGGATCGGTTCGATGATGGCCATGTCGATCTGCTGGCCCCGGCCGGTGGCATCGCGGGCGCGCAGCGCGGTCATGATCGCGAATGCCGTTGTGAGGGCGGTGATTCCGTCGGCGAGGCCGAACGGCGGCAGGGTTGGCGGGCCGTCTGGTTCACCGGTGACCGCCGCGAACCCGCTCATGGCCTCGGCGAGCGTGCCGAAGCCTGGACGCTGCGCGTAGGGGCCGATCTGGCCGAAACCGGTGACGCGGGCCAGCACCACGCGCGGATTGATCTCGCACAGCCGGTCGTAGCCCAGGCCCCAGCGTTCCAGGGTGCCGGGCCGGAAGTTCTCGATCACCACGTCGGCCTCGGCGACCATGCGCCGGAAGATCTCCTGGCCGTCGGGCGCGCCCAGGTACAGGGTTACCGATTTCTTGCCGCGTCCCAGCATCTTCCACCAGAGTCCTACCCCCTCGCGTTGTGCGCCGTGGCTGCGCACCGGATCCCCGCCGGGATGCTCGATCTTGACCACCTCCGCGCCGAAATCGGCCAGCAGCGTCGCCGCGAGCGGCCCGGCGAACAATGTCGCCGCATCCAGCACCCGGATCCCGGACAGCGGTCCGTCCATCGCGCACTCCCTCTCGATCTCCCCGCGTTTCGCTTTGCGAAACACACATGTGTTGGGAGGCATTGACTATCAGCGAATACTACTGTCATGATCGCCGCATTGGTAAGAGTGTTTCCCAGAGAGAAACTGGAGTCGATGTCATGCCGGCAACAGACCTGCTGATTCGCGGCGCCCGCGTGGTGCGGCCGGGCGACACATCCGCCGAGCTCCCCGAACCCATGGACATCGCGGTCGCCGACGGCCGGATCGCCGAGGTCGGCCCGAATCTGCCGGCCGCGGGCGCGCGCCGGGTGGTCGAGGCCGACGGCCGCCTGGCATTCCCGGGCGTGGTCGATGCCCACCAGCACTGGGGGATCTACCAGGAGCTGTCCGCCGACACCGAGAGCGAAAGCCGGGCTTGCGCGCAGGGCGGGGTGACCACCGCCCTGACCTACCTGCGCACCGGCCGCTACTACCTGAACCGCGGTGGGCCGTACCGCGACTTCGTGCCCGAGGCCCTGAACCGCATGGACGGCCGGGCGTTCGTGGACCACGCCCTGCACCTGGCCCCGATGACGGCCGAGCACATCGCCGAAATTCCTTCGCTGGTACGCGATTTCGGTGTGACGTCGTTCAAGGTCTTCATGTTCTACGGCGGGCACGGCCTGCACGGGCGCTCGGACGATCAGGCCGACTTCCTGATGATCGGCCCCGACGAGCGTTACGACGTGGCGCATTTCGAGTTCGTGATGCGCGCGATCGCCGAGGCGCGGAAGGTGCTGGGCAACGGTCTGTCCCTCTCGCTGCACTGCGAGACCGCCGAGATCATGGCCGCCTACACGGCTCTGGTCGAACGCGAGGGAGTTCTCACCGGTCTGCGTGCCTACAGCGCTTCCCGCCCACCGCATTCCGAGGGTTTGGCGATCACCACGGCCGCCTACCTCGCCCACGAAACGGGCCTGGCCAATATCAACCTGCTCCACCTGTCCTCCGCGAAGGCGGTCGAGGCGGCGCTGACCATGGCGGTGGCGTTCCCGCACATCGACTTCCGGCGCGAGGTGACCATCGGCCACCTGCTGGCCGATGTCGATACCGCGCACGGTCTGGGCGGAAAGGTGAACCCGCCCTTGCGGGAGCGCGCCGATGTCGAGGCGCTGTGGCGGCACCTGCTGGCCGGCGAGATCGACTGGGTGGTCAGCGATCACGCCTGCTGCCGTGCGGAACAGAAGTTCGGCCCCGATCCGGACGACGTGTTCACCGCAAAGTCCGGCTTCGGGGGTGCGGAGTACCTGCTCCCCGGATTGGTGGGGGAGGCTCGTAAACGCGGGCTGCCGATGTCCCGCGTAGCGGAACTGACTTCTCGGAATCCGGCCCGCCGCTACGGGTTACACGGAAAAGGTGACCTCGCCCCCGGATGCGACGCGGACATCGTGCTGGTGGATCCGGATACGCGCTGGACGGTCCGCGCGGGTGATTCCGAATCCGCCCAGGAGTACACGCCGTTCGAAGGGTTCGAGATGACGGCTCGGGTCACCGACGTGTTCCTGCGCGGTGGGCAGGTGTGCGCGGACGGGCGGGTGCAGGGTGATCCGCGCGGGCGGTACCTGCGTCGATCACCCGACAGCGCGTCCTTTCCCGGTGGATCCCACGGCTCCAACGAATAGTGGTTGATCATGCACATCGCCGGGGCGACCTTTGATGTCTCGGGTGGACGGCGCCGAAAAGCTCAGCCGCCGAGCGTCAACGCGAGTCCCTCGACCGGCCCCGACAGTGAGGCTTTGACCTGCCGCGTGAAATCGTCGATGAGCACTTCGGCCACGCCCTGCTCCAGTCCGTCCGCGACCTGCGCGGCCACGAACGCCGGTGCGACTTTCTGTGCCGGAATAGCTCGGACCATATCGGTGTCGGCGAACCCGAGATGCACCCCGACCACCTGCGTGCCCTGCCCCGCCAGTTCGATGCGCAGCGAGTTCGTGATGGACCACAGCGCGGCTTTGGAAGCGCCGTACGCGGCCGCCCCCGAACTCCACGAGAGCACCGAGTGGATGTTCACCAACGCGCCACCCCCGTTCTTCGCCAGGATCGGGGCGAACGCCTGGGCGATTCGAAGCGGTCCGAAGACGTTGGTGGCAAAGGTTTCCTCGACGCCCGCCATCTCGGCCCGCAACAGCGGCGCGGGACGCAGCACTCCCGCGTTGTTCACCACGATGGTGACGTCCGTGGCCCGCTCCGCCACCGCGGCAATGGAATCCGGCTCGGTGACCTCCAACTCCAGCGGGACGATGCGCTCATCCGTACTCGCCTCCGGCTTCCGTGCGGTGACGTAGACCTTGCTCGCGCCCCGGTCCAGAAATTCCCGGGCGAATGCTTTCCCCAGCCCACGCTGGCCGCCGGTCACCAGGACGGTCGCGCCCTCGAGTGTGGTCATGTCTGCCTTCTTCTGGCTCGGGTCGGAATTTCTCTAACTATAGTAAACTATAGCTAACGGGAATGCTCGCAACCGGCGATCGCGGCTGATCCCAAGGAACGCGGAGCCGCGAGTAGGCATGCTCGGGGTCATGCGTCCTGCTTCAGATGAGTGGCCAGGCTCCGGACGATGTCCGCGAGTTCGGGCGGTTCGACAACTTCCACCGGTCCCGTGAGTGCGATTCGGGTGACCGCCATGGCGAGGCGGCCGAGATCCGCGTCGCGGATCCGGACTCGGCAGAGAGCCGGTGTCGTCTCGATCAGTGTGTGGTCGAACCAGCGCAGTGCGCCCTCCAATTCGGCGAACGTTGTGTGGACAATGAGCGTAGCTGCCCGCGAGTTAGGTTCAGGGCCAAGTGAACTCGCGACGAGTGCCGCCGCGCCACCGCCCGGGATCACACGGGAATCGAAGTGTCCGCCGGTCGGCCGGACCGACCGGATCCGGTCCAGCCGGAACGTGCGCCAGTCCCCGCGATCTCGGTCCCACGCGGCGAGATACCACCGGCGGCCCGCCGTGACGAGTCCGTGTGGCTCGACGCTGCGCCGGCCGTCGCCGCCGTCACCGCGCCGGTAGTCGAATCGCACGTGCTCACGATCCCGGCAGGCCGCGGCGAGCAGGGCGAGAGCTTCGGGGTCGATGACGGCGTCGTCGGCGGTCCGACGTAGGGGCGTGACGTTCGAGCTCAGCGCCGACACCCGGCGGCGTAGTCGATGGGGCAGCAGCGACTCGATCTTCGTCAGTGCGCGCAGGGAGGTCTCTTCCATACCGTCGATGGCCGCTTCGGCGGCACAGCGCAACCCGACGGCGATGGCAACGGCCTCGTCGTCGTCCACGATCAGCGGCGGTACGTGAGCGCCCGTCTCGAGCCGGTAGCCGCCGTACTTCCCCGATTCGGAGTCGATCGGGTAGCCCAGCGCGCGCAGGCGATCGACGTCTCGGCGCACGGTTCGCTCGGTCACCTCGAGCCGTGCGGCCAGCTCACCACACTGCCAGAAGCGATGGGTTTGCAGCAGCGAGAGCAATCGAAGCGCTCGCCCCGTCGGATTGTTCGGCATGCGGTCAGTCTGCCGAATCTCCCGGACAGATCCTGTCCGCAATGACCCCTACGGTCGCGGCACCGCATCGATCCGCCTATCGGATCGGTCCTCACGTTCAAGGAGTACCCATGCCCGCCGACTTTCCCCAGCCGACCCTGGTATCGGTCAACGGAGTCGAACTCGAAGTCTTCGAATCAGGCCGGCACAATGCCGGGAAGCCGATCGTGCTGTGCCACGGATGGCCCGAGCACGCTTACTCGTGGCGTCATCAGGTGCCCGCGCTCGTGGCCGCCGGCTACCACGTCATCGTCCCGAATCAGCGCGGCTACGGCCGTTCGTCCCGGCCGGACGCTGTAACGGATTACGACATCGAGCATCTGGCGGGTGACCTCGTCGCGCTGCTCGATCACTACGAGTACGACGACGCGGTCTTCGCCGGGCACGACTGGGGGTCCTTCGTCGTCTGGGGCCTGACCCTGCTGCACCCGGAGCGTGTGAGCAAGGTGATCAACCTGAGCCTGCCGTACCCCGAGCGAGGTGAGACGCCGTGGATCGAATCGATGGAAGCCGCGCTGGGTGGTGACTTCTATTTCGTGCACTTCAACCGGCAGCCGGGGGTTGCGGACGCGGTCCTCGACGCGAACGCTTCTCCGTTCCTACGCAACATCTTTCGCAAGAACCTACCGCCCGCCGAGCCGCGGCCAGGCATGGTGATGATCGAGTTGGCTCGTGCGGAATCACCGCTCGGCGAGCCGGTCATGAGCGAACAGGAGCTGGAGGTCTTCGTCACCGCGTTCGAGGACACGGGGTTCACGGGCAGCATCAACTGGTATCGCAACCTCGATCGGAACTGGCGGTTGCTGGCGGGTGTGGACCCGGTCATCCGGCAGCCGGTGCTGATGATCTACGGCGAACACGACACGGTTGCCCGGGCAGAGAACATGACGAAGTTCGTGCCCAATGCGGACGAGGTGACGGTGGAGAGCGGGCATTGGGTTCAGCAGGAGCAGCCGGAGGTGGTTAATCGGCTGATGCTGGATTGGTTGCGGCGGCAGGATGCGGTCGGTTAGGCGCGGGCTCAGTGGCTCCCGGTCGGAATCTGCTGTGGCACTGCATGTGTGGTCCCGACCTTCGGTGGAATATGAGCTGCGCCGCCGGTCGAGGTGTCTGCGCGCTCTGATGTGGCCGCCGATCTGCCGGTGCCGACCCGTCGTTCTGGGCCACCCGCCCCTCGGGCGTCGGCGACTGTGCCGGCAATTGTTATCGGGGCTCGTACAGGCTGCGAAGCTGGGCTTTGTAGATCTTTCCGGAGTCGTCGCGCGGTAGGGTCTCGACCACCTTGATGACGGCAGGGACCTTGTAATCGGCCAGAAGCCCGGTGAGTTCGGAACGTACGGCCTGCTCGGTAAGGGTGGTGCCGGGGCGAGTCACGATGTGGGCCGCGACCTGTTCGCCGAGGTCGCCGGGGTGCGGGATGCCGAAGACGGCGACGTCTTCGACCTGGGGAAGCGTGCTGATCGCGGCCTCGATCTCGGCTGGGTAGGTGTTGACGCCGCCGATGTTGATCAGCTCGCTGCCGCGGCCTGTTAGGTAGAGGTACCCGTCGTCGTCGAGGTACCCGAGGTCGCCGACGTGGATCATGCCGGGGAACGGGCTGGGTTCCGAGCGAATTCGGTTGAGGTAGGCGAAGTTCGGCCAGTAGTCGGCGCCTTTGACGAATACGCGGCCGGTCTCACCGGTCGGAAGTGCTTTGTCGTTATCGTCGGCGATGGTGACCGCCGCTCCGTCCTGCGGCCGTCCCACGCTCCCCGGGCGCTCGAGCCATTCGGTGGCGTTGATCCAGGTGACAGCTCCGGTTTCGCTACAGCCGTAGAACTCCCACAGCGCGTCGCCGAACCAGTCGATTGCGGCGCGCTTGACCGCCGGTGGGCAGGGCGCGGCGGAATGGATGAGGTGGGTCAGGCTGCCGATGTCGTAACGGGCGCGAACTTCCGCAGGCAGCGACAGCAGCCGGGAGAGCATGGTGGGAACGATCTTGGCGTGCTGGATGCGGTTGCGCTGCACCAGTTCGAGGAACCGCTCGGCGTTCCAGCGCGGCATGAGGGTGATGCTGGTCCCCATCCGCAGCGCGAGCATGGCGACGGCGTTCGGGCTGGTGTGATAGAGCGGTCCCGCGACCAGCATCTGCCCACCCGCCGTCAGTCCCATACGGTTGGCGGTCGCGCCGGCGATGGCCAGCAGCTGCTCGGACGTCATGCGCTGACGCAGTACGCCTTTCGGGCTCCCTGTGGTTCCGGAGGTGTAGATCAGCCCCATGGAATCGGCGATGGCGCCGTCGATCCACCCCAGCGGTTCGCCGTCCCCGATCCACTCCTCGAGCCCCGGGTGCCTGCCGGTGGTGCGCCGCAGATTGGGATCGAGTTCGGCCGCAGCGAGAAGCTCAGCCGCCATGGGGATTTCGACGATGCCGGTCTGCGTTCCGGCTGTGCAGGCCGCCTCCTCGATGGTGGAAACAAATTCGGTATGGGCAAATACCAGCTCGACCCCGGCGTCGGAGATCACATGCGCGACCTCCGCCGCCCGCCACCGGGTGTTGATCGGCACGGGGTTCGCCCCACACGAAGCCACGGCAAGCGAAACTTCAAGAAACTCGATGTCGTTCCGCGCCATGATCCCAACCCGCTGCCCCCTCCCCACACCCCGCTGCCTCAGCTGCGCCGCGAGCCGCCCGGCACGCAGGTGTACCTCGGGCTGGGATCGGACGCGCCCGCCACACGAGATGGTCGGTTCCGCCGCGGTCGAGTCACCCATGGCGCAGAGTCTGCCATTTCCGGGGCGCGGCGAGCACCATCGATGGGCCCTTGACTCGTTTCCGGAGTGAGTCCATCGGGCCGACACGGAGGCGGGATTCCCAGCCCGCAAGTTCAGATGTCATGGGCAGTCGGATGCTGGACGATGCGTATGTGATTGACCGATGGGGCCTCTAGTTCGACGAGATGCACCAGGTTCTGGGCATATTGGTCGTGTGAGGTCCGGAAGTTTTGGCCCTGTCAGCAGCCCTTGCGCGGCGTGTCGGAACGTAACACTTAACGCCGCTTTACTGTCCGTGAATCGGTACGGACTCTTGGTGGGTGACTACGTTCGAACAGAGGAGTCTGGCTGTTGCGCAGCTGAGCCTTCTGATAAGTACCATCGTTGCGATCCTCCTGATAGTCCAGTTGTGGTTCCTACGCCGCCAGATAGCGGATGCTCGACGAGCGCTTGATGATTCGACCCAGCAGGCTGCCGAAGAGACGACGCGAAGACGACGCGCAGAGACCCTCCGTCATTTCACCCTGACGGTCGAGGATCAGTATGAGCTGCAAGCAAAGGTCCCGATCATGCAGGAGAATGCACCCGAGCACCTGGCCTTCCGGCAAAGGGCTTCGGTCGTAGGTTCGGAGGAGTTCGACCACCTTCGCAAGCTGTTCAGCTACTACGAGCATCTGGCCGCCGGCGTGAATCTCGGCATTTTCAGTTTCACCGTGATCGACCGCACCGCCGGCGCTCGGCTACAACGGATCTGGAGGATGTACACGCCCTGGGTCATGGACGAGCGGGAACGGATCAAACGCAAGCGACTCTACGAGGAGTTCGAAACGCTGGCGAACAAACTGTCGGACGTCAGCCCCCTGCCACCCCCGGTCGACCCTGCGTAGCTCCAAAGCGTCCCGGGCGAGGATGTCGTTGGCTTGCCGTCTCGCAGATTCGGCAGCGGCCGCAGGCCGGTTGATCGAACCCACCCGGCCCGTTCGGGTCGAGCGGGTACGTGCGGTGCCGCTAGTAAGGGCTTTCGAGGGTGGTTGGGGTGCTTGCGATTTCCAACGTATGTTCGGGGTAGGCAGGTCCCGCGATGTAGAAGCGTGCTCGGGTCTTGCCCACGGGTTCGAGCACCCGGAGCGCGACGAGGTCGCGTAGGTCGCGTTGTGCTTGTTGCAGGCTCAGTCCTTCGGACTGTTCGTAGCGGGTGCGGCGGACTCTGCCGGACATCGCGACGTCATGGAGCGCACTGATGACACGTTCGTCCAGGCGGAGACCTGCGACGAATTCCTCGAGTGTTGCCCACACTTTTCCGGATCGTACCCATCGGGCGTGCACGGTTTGGGCTTGTTGGTGGTAGGCGGTCAGGTTGAACCGGATCCATTCGGACACATCCTGATCCGGCCGATAGGTGCTGCCACGGCGGCCGAGGACCTGGTAGTACTCCCACGTATTACCTGGCCTGCCGAGCCAGGCTTCGATGGACGAGAACTCGGGTGCGAGAACGCCTTCCCTGGCGATCATCAGAGTTTGGAGTGATCGGGACATTCGTCCGTTGCCGTCGGCCCATGGGTGGATGGAGACGAGATGGAGGTGTGCCATCGCCGCGCGCACAAGCGGGTGTGCTCCGTCGTCGGTGTTGAGCCAGTCGACAAGTTCCGCGGTCAGCCCGGGCACTTGATCGGCATCGGGAGCCGTGTAGGCGGCGATGCTGGGGTCGCGGGTATCGGTGACGTACACGGGACCTGGTCGCCATTGCCCAGCCGGGCGGCGCTCTGTGTGCCGGTGGCCCTGCAACATCCAGTGCAGTGCGTTGAGGAAGCCTTTGCTGTAGGCGAAATCGTCTGTGCTGTGCAGACTCTGGATGTAGGTCATCATTCGTTCGTAGGCGAGTGTCTCGGCCTTGTTCTCCTCGGAGACCTCGACGTCTCGCTCGCCGGCTATGAGGTCCTCGACATCGACGGTGGAGACTTTGAATCCCTCGATGGAGTTCGACGCGGCGACGGAGTCCGCGGTGAGGAATTTTCGGAGCCCGCCCGCCCACTTGCCGGGTTTAGCCTGCAGCTCATGACGCAGCTGCTCGCGCATCCGGTCTACATCGCCAAGGATGCGGGTATCCACGGCGGTCAGCTCGGGCGTAGGGAACAGCATGACATTAGAATAGTGTGACGTTATCATTACGTCAAGCTGCGTGGATCCTGCCGCCGACCGCGCAAACATCCCAGGGTGGGCCTATCCGGCAGGTACCGTGCCCCTCTTGGTGAACACCCTCGTGTCGGGGTTAGTCAAGGGACTTGGGTTGGTTCGGTGGAGGGGGTGTCAGGTCGGTAGCTACAGCAGATCCGTGGGGTATACGACCCGGCAGGCTGGGGAGTTCAGAGGGTCATCCCAAGCGCTCCTGACTGCGGCGAACAACTCATCGATTTCGCTTCTTGCAAGAGCGCCTACCGAGCGGCTCTGGCTCCAGTTCACGGGTCTCCAACTGCCACTGGGGGTTCTGCGTGACGCATTGGCCAAGGGGTTGAGTTCGGACTGCAGTCGGTGCTCCAACGCGAGGCCAACTACATCGGCGCCGAGGGTGGCGGTCGGGCTTTGAGCTTCTGGCAGGTACGGCCACGAGATCACTACGACACGATTCCAAATCTCGGGCGGATACGTGTTTCCGAGGTGGTGGCTCTCACCGATGGGCAAGTCGCGTAGTCGTCGCCGGGAGTTGCTGGTTTGTCCGATGTACAGAAGTCCCCAGTCGAGCCACACCGCATATACGACGTGCGGGGATGGCAGTCTCCCGTTGTGCGGTCCGGCCAGGGTCATTCCCAGTTTGTACGCGAACTGGTAGCGGTCGTGCCGCCAAGACTCTGCGGCGTCCTTGTTGGCGTTCAGTTCCCGAAGTGCTGTCTGCCAGTTCTTGAATGCCGATTCCTGCATAGGCCCAAACATACGGTGGTCTTCTTGTCGGCGGCCTAACGGTGGTTGGGATGAACTCGGGTGTGCCCCTCCCCGAACACTGTTCCTTGCCGGCTTCTCGTGCTGGCTGTTCCTTCGTTTGGTCGGGGCTGTCAATCCCGAAGAGTGAAGCGAGGGCTGGCAGGTTCGACCGACTGTTCGAGACAACTGGCCGGTGAAGAAACAGCCACGCGTCGTCGAATTCGTTCGAACGGTTCGGGGCTGTATCTATCTGAGTAGTAGGCGAATTCGGCAGTTGTTCGAGGTGGGTGGGTTCGGTGACCGACCGGTGGTGCGGCGGCGTTTCGCTGCACGTGCTCCGGCGCATCGCCGGGCAGACCGACAGCCGGGCCGCGGAGAAGTATCTGCATCTGGATCATTGCCTCCGGGGAGAAGCTGTCCCGGATCTGCAGTCCCGTTCCTGTCCCGCTGTGTGGGTTGTGAGAAATGAGAAAACCCTCTCCGACCGAGGTCGGAGAGGGTTTTACTACTGTCGGGCTGACAGGATTTGAACCTGCGACCACTTGACCCCCAGTCAAGTGCGCTACCAAGCTGCGCCACAGCCCGTTGCACTCCGCTGCGCTTTGTGCTTGATGAGAGTACATCAGGACCCCCCACTTCCTCCAAATCGGCTGGTTGCGGGCGTGTTCGTCCCCTTGTGGGGGTGAGCGGGGTTGGTACAAAACGGGCGGGGTCGTGGGGGAGTTCGGAAGGGGCGGGTTTCGGGTGGTGCGAACTTCCAGCTTTCCGGGGTGGCGGTGGAGAGGTAGGTGAGTCTTTGGGTGTCGTTTGGGAGGGCTTTGGAGCGGGGATTGCGTTGTGAGGGGGATCGAAATGGTTGTTGTACAGCGGGTTTGACGCATAGGTGAGTCTGTGGGGCGTGGGCTCGATGGTGTCGATGCCTTGCGGGCATGGGTTCCGAGTGCGTGCCAGACCCCACTTTTGGGGACAACTCGCTGATCAGAGCTGGTTTTTCCACTTACTTCCGAGCAACCTCGGGTGCCATCTTCGAAACATGCACCTCTCGCTACTATGCGGTAGCATCCTTGGCTAACCTGTACCGGGCCAGGGCAATTCGGGATGTGGAGGGTGGTCATGGCGGTAAATCGCCTGGGGGGCACTGAGTTGTATCCGTCGCGGTGGGTGCCTGCTCCTATGCGGTGGCATTCCACCCGGATTTCTTGGGGGCAGTCCTGGCGGATGGCGTTCGGGATGGGGGCCCGGTGGCGGGACCGGACCCTTGTGCATTACCTGGCGGCGGAGTTGCCGGGGGTGGACGACGTCATGGTGGCTCGGTTGCCATTTTTGAAGTATGTGATCGTGCGGAGTCCGGAGCTTGCGCGGCGCGTTTTGGTGAGTAACCAGGACAACTACGCCAAGAGCGCGGAGTACGACATGATGGCGGTGACCTTCGGGCAAGGGCTGGTCACCGACATGGACGAGAAGCGGTATCTGCGGAACCAGCGGCTCGTGCGGCCCATCTTTTCGCGCAGTGCCATCGACGGGTTCGCCGAGCCCATGACCGCGGCCGTGCTGGATACCGCGGGGCGGATCGGGGAGGCGGCGCGGGCGGGGAGCGCCGTCGACATCGGGGGCGAGATGAACCGGCTCATGCTGGATATCGTGGCGCGCACCATGTTCGGGACCGACCTGTCGGGGCCCATCCACAAGATCAACCTCAGTAACCTGCTCAAGTTCTACGGGGTCGGGTTCGCATCGGGGTTGAGCCGGCCGTTGCGGAAGCTGTCGACGTGGGTGGTCAAGCACACCGAGAAGGACCCGGACAAGCGGATCGGGTCGCGGCTGCCGATCCGGGCCATGCGGGCGTTGACCTGGGTGTCCGCGCCGCATCTCATGCTCGAATTGCGGGGGATCGAGGGGGCGGTGGACGAGCTCATCGCCGACCATCGCAGCGGGCGGATCGCCGGGAAGGACAATCTGCTCGGGCTGCTCATGGCCGCCACCGACGCCGAAACCGGGCACCGGTACAGCGACACCGAGATCCGCGACGAACTCATGACCTTCATCGGCGCGGGCATGGAGACCAGCGCCACCGCATTGACGTGGGTGTGGGACCTGCTCGCGGAGAACCCCTGGGCGCGGGAGCGGTTGCACGACGAATTGGACGAAGTCCTGGCGGGGCGACTGCCCACCGCCGCCGACATCGACAAGCTCGTGTGGTGCAGGGCGATCTTCATGGAGGCCATGCGCATCTACCCGCCGATCATCGGGCTCACCCGGGTCGCCAAGCAGGACGACGTGCTCGCGGGGTACCGGGTCACCGCGGGCACCACCGTCGTGGTGAGCCTGCACGGGGTGCACTACAACGGCCGGGTGTGGGAGGACGCCGAGAAGTTCGACCCGACCCGGTATCTGCCCGAGAACATGACCCCGGACCATCGGCACGCCTCGCTCGCCTTCAGCGCGGGGAAAAGAGTCTGCATCGCACAGGGATTCGCCACCATGGAGGCGGTGCTGACCCTCGCGATCATCGCGCAGCGCTTCCGGCTCGAGCTCGCGGTGCCGGGGCCCGTGCGCCGGCAGATGTCCTTCGTCGGCGCGCCGGAGCATCCGCTCATGATGCGGCCCGTCGTCCGGGACGCCGCGTCCGGGGACTGAGGAGACCGGCGAACACCACAGCGCGACAGCCGATCACCGAGGATCGGCCGCCGCGCCCACTCGGGCCACACACTTCCGCATCATCGAAAGTCGATCCATGCCGAAAACACTGCAGGACATAGAGATCCGCCCGGCCGTCAAGAGCGACATCCCCGCCATGACCGCCGCCCTGGACCGCGCCTTCAGCGAGGACGATCCCTTCGGGGAGTACATGTTCCCCGATCCCGCCAAACGCGCGCGAGCCCAGCCCCGGCTGACCCGCGCGATGATCCGGCACCAGTACCTGCCGCTGGGCGGTGCGCACGTGGCCACCGTGGACGGCGTGGTGGCCGGGGGCATGCTGTGGAAGCCGCCGGGCTACCGATTCGGGCCGCTGCGCTATCTCGCCTCGATTCCGGAATTCACCTGGGCCATGGGGGCCGGCGGGCCGCGGGTGCTCGCCGTGGACTCCGCCATCGGCAAGATCGCGACCGGACTGCCGCACTGTTTCGGCGTCACCCTGGGCGTGGACCCGCACCGGCAGCAGTCGGGGGTCGGCTCGGCGCTGTTGCAGTTCGCCATCACCGAGATCGAGAAAGCGGCCGTGCCCGCGCTGTGCCTGTGCAAGGACGGCAACGTCGGCTACTACGAGCTGTTCGGCGGGCAGCGGCTGGGCCGGATCCGGCTCGGGCGTTCGGGGCCGCAGATCAACGTCATGATGTGGCTGCCGTCGAGTCTGAAGTCCGACCGAGTTTGAAACACCCTGTGCGGGTGTCACTTTCACCAACGGCTCGGAGCGTATCCGAGCGAGAGGCTACACACTGTGAGGAGCGGGCTGCCTTGTCGGATATCGCGATCGTCGGCATCGGGTGCAGATACGCGGGCGGCATCGACTCGCCGGAATCGTTCTGGGACTTCGTCATCGGACAACGGGACGCCGTCACCGAGATCCCGGCCGACCGCTGGGACCACCGGCGCTTCTACGACCCGGACCAGCGGGCCCCGGGCCGCATGTACACCAACCGCGCGGCCTTCCTGACCGGCGACCCCTGGGCCTTCGACCCCGACTTCTTCGGCATCTCCCCGCGCGAGGCCACCGCCATGGACCCGCAGCAGCGGCTGATCCTCGAGGTCGCCTGGGAAGCCCTGGACGACGCCGGGGCCGCGGGCCGCAGCGCGGGCGCGCCGGTCGGGGTGTACATGGGGGCGTTCACCCTCGATCAGCTCGCCGTCGGATTCACCGGCGAGGCCGTGGCGCACATCGACATGCATTCCTCGGCGGGCACCTCGTACACCATGCTCTCCAACCGAATCTCCTACGCGCTCAATCTCGGCGGACCGAGCATCACCGTCGATACCGCCTGTTCCTCCTCGCTGGTGGCCCTGCACCTGGCCTGCACCGCGCTGGAGAACGGCGACTGCGAGACGGCCCTGGCGGGCGGGGTGAACCTCATGCTGCAACCGGGCACCTTCATCTCCATGTGCAAGGGCGGCTTCCTCGCCAAAGACGGGCGCAGCAAGTCCTTCGGCGCTTCGGCCGACGGCTACGGCCGCGGCGAGGGCGCGGGCGTGGTCGTGCTCAAGCGGCTCGCGGACGCCGAACGCGACGGCGACCGGGTGTACGCGGTGGTCAAGGCCACCGGATCGAACCAGGACGGGCGCACCACCGCGATCACCGTGCCCAACGCCGACGCCCAGGAGGACCTGGCGCGCACGGTCTGCCGCCGCGCGGGGATCGAACCGCACCGGGTCGACTACGTCGAAGCGCACGGCACCGGGACCCCGGTGGGAGATCCGCTGGAGCTCCGGGCGATCGGCCGGGCGTACGGCGCGGTCGAGGGCCGCGGCGAGGCGCTGGGGGTCGGGTCGCTCAAGTCCACCCTCGGCCATACCGAGGCGGCCGCGGGGATCGCCGGGGTGATCAAGTCCGCGCTGGCCGTGCACCATCGCGTCCTGCCGCCGCAGGGGTGGCTGGATACCGAGCCGAATCCCGATCTGGAGCTGGACGAGCTGCGGTTGCGGATCCAGTCCGAGGCGCGGGCGCTGGATCCCGGCGCCGGGCCGATGACGGTGGCGGTCAACGGGTTCGGCTACGGCGGGACCAACGCGCACGCGATTCTGCAGGGCTACGCCGGGACGGGCGGTGGCGCCGCGGTCCCGCATCACGGGGTGCTGCCGGTGTCGGCACGGAGCGAACGGGCGGTGCGCGAGCTGGCGGGCGCGTACGCCGGCCTGCTCGAATCCGGGGTGGCGGTGGACGATCTCGCCGCCGGTGCGTGGACCCGCCGCAACCATCACCCGTTCCGCATCGGCGTGCCCTTCGCCTCGGCCGCCCAATTGACCGCGCAGCTGAGGGATTTCGCCGACGGCGCGGGCCGGGATGCCGCCCGCACGGTCGGCGGCGGAGCGCCGGTGTTCGTGTTCACCGGTATGGGGCCGCAGTGGTTCGGCATGGGCCGGGAGCTGCTCGCCACCGACACGCTCTTCGCGGCCGCCGCCCAGCGGGTGGACGCCGCGTTCATCGCCGTGTCCGGCTGGTCCATCCTGGCGGAACTGGCCCGGCCCGAGGCGGAGTCGCGGGTCACCGCGACCGAGGTGGCGCAGCCCGCGAACTTCCTCGTCCAGGTCGCGCTCGTCGAAACCCTGGCGGCCCTGGGCATCACGCCCGCCGCGGTGGTCGGGCACAGCGTCGGCGAGGTGTCCGCCGCCTACGTCACCGGCGTGCTCACGCTGCACGAAGCCGTCACGGTCGCCTACCACCGCGCCCGGTTGCAGGCCCGCACCGCCGGCACCGGCGGCATGCTCGCGGTCGGACTCTCGGCCGAGCAGGCCGCCCCGCTGCTGGACGGTGGCGCGGGCGTCGACATCGCCGCGATCAACAGCCCCACCGCCTGCACACTGTCCGGTGCGCACGACCGCCTGGACGCGATCGCCGAACGCCTCACCGAGCAGGGCATTTTCGCGAAGAAGCTGCACGTCGAAGTGCCGTACCACAGCGCCCTGATGGATCCGATCCTGGACGAGCTGCGCGCCGCGCTGGCCGAGCTGAACCCGCGGCCGCCGTCGATTCCGCTGTACTCCACCGTGACCGGCGCGCGCGTCGCGGACGAACGCTGGGACGCCGACTACTGGTGCGCCAATGTTCGTGCGGCCGTGCGCTTCGCGGACGCCACCCGCGCCCTGACGACCGCGGGCCACCGGGTATTCGTGGAGGTGGGCCCGCACCCCGTGCTGGGGGCCAACATTCGCGAAATCCTCCTGATTGCGGGGGACAAGGGCGCGACCGTCGCCACCCTGCATCGCAAGCAGCCCGACGAGCTGAGCATGGGGCAGCTCGTCGCGGCTCTCTACACGACGGGCGCGCTGGACATCGGCGCGCTCGTCGGTACCCATCCGGCCGCGCACCTGCCGCTGCCGCGATACCCCTGGCAGCGCAGCCGCTTACGCGCTGACCTGCCCGCCGGGGCACAGCACCGCAACGGCACACCGGGCGTGCACACCATGCTCGGTGACCCGGACCTCGAGACGCCGCGGCGCTGGACCCTCGACATCGCCGCGGGGGTGCTGCCCTGGCTCGACGATCACGTGGTGGACGGCGCCCGTATCCTGCCGGGCGCGGCCTACCTCGACGCCGCGCTCAGCGCCGCCGCCCTCGAATTCGACCGGGGCGTACCGGCGGTCGAACAGGTGCGCTTCATCGCGCCGCTGGTCATCGAGGCCGGTGACGTGCCGGTCATGGAACTGACCGTGGCCGAGGGCACCCGGCGCTTCACCATTCGCTCGCGCACCGCCACCGGATCGGCCTGGACCGTGCACGCCACCGGGCGGCTCGTGGAGGGCGCGTTCGATCCCGGCAAGCCCGACGTCCCCGCGACCGAGTCCATGCCGGTGATCGATCCGGCGACCCTCTATGCCGGGCTGTCCGCCACCGGGGTCGAGCACGGGCCGGCCTTCCGGCTGGTGCGCCGCGCCTGGGCGGACGGGGAGACCGTCGTCGCGCATATCGACGGTGGCCGCGCCGCGGGCTCGGGTCATCTCGCGCACCCCTGTGTGCTCGACGCCGCCTGGCAGGTCGTCTCGCTCGGTGACACCGGCACACCGGCCCGGGACGGCGCGGTCATCCCGATCGGCGCGGACACGGTGCGGTCCTACGCGCCCATCCCGGCCGAGGTGATCGTCGTGGCCCGGCTCACCGGCCCGCTGCACGCCGATGTCCTGCTCCTGGACCGCGACCACAATCCGGTGCTGGAGATCGCGGGTGCGCGCTTCCAGGCCGTTCCGTTCGGCGGCGGCGTGCTACGACGACTGGAAGGGCTGTACTACGAGGAGCGCTGGACCCTGCGCGATCCCCTCGACCGGGCCGCGCTCGCTCCGGCCGAGGATTCCCGCACGATCCTGATTTCGCTCGGCGCGGTCACCACCGGGCGCATCGAGCAGATCATCCGCTCGGTCACCGGCAGTTTCGTCATCGACACCGCGACAGCGGAATTCGAGCGGACCCTGCTCGAAGCCCTGCACGAGGCGCACGGCACCCCGGGCGTGGAGCGCGTCCACCTGTGCTTCGTGGCGGGCACGGGCGACGACGTGGACGCCCTGTGGCGACTGAGCCGCATGGCGCTGGTCATCGACGCCTTCTCCGACAGCGTCCATCCGGAACCCCTGCCGCTCACCGGCGACGGCTCGCTGCACGCCACGCTGATCACCGAGCGCGCCTTCGCACATCCGGAGGATCCGGCCGAGCCCGATCCCGGGCACGCCGCTCTGGCGGGCGCGCGCCGCGTCCTGCTCAACGAGCAGCCCGCGCTGCAGTGGCGGCTCATCGACATCGACCCGGAGACCACCGAGGCCGAACTGGCGGCCGAACTCGCGGTGCCGGGCGCTTTTTCGGGCGATGGCAGCGAAGAGGTGTTCCTGCGCGCCGGCCTGCGCTGGTCCACCGTCGTCACGCGGGCGCTGCCCGATCGACTGGCGGCGCTGGACCAGCCCGAGCCGCTGACCGACCCCGAGGCCAATTTCGCCCTCGACATCCCCAAGTCCCGCTTGCTCTCCCAGCTCGGGTGGCGGCGCGCCGCACGGCGCGAACCGGGCGCGGGGGAGATCGAGGTGCGCATGGAGGCCATCGGGCTCGGCTTCAAGGATCCGCTCAAGATCCTCGGCGTGCTCGGTGAGAACGAATTGGCCGCAACGGCTTTCGGCACCGCTCCGGGTATGGAGGGCGCGGGCACGGTCGTGCGGGTCGGACCGGGCGAGCAGCGGTTCCGGGTCGGCGACCGGGTCGGGCTCGCCTCGCCGGGCATGATGGAGCGCTACCACGTCACCGACGCCGAGCTGGTCGGCACCACCGCCGCCACCATTCGACCCGAACTGTGTACCTCGACCGTGTCCATGGTCACCGCCGAATACGCGCTACTGGACCTGGCCCGGGTGCGGCCGGGGGAGACCGTGCTGGTGCACGGCGCGGCCGGTGGCGTCGGGAGCCTGGCGGTGCAGGTGGCGAAACTGCACGGCGCCATCGTGATCGGCACCGCGAGCACCGATGAACGCCGCGCCTATGTGCTGGCACAGGGCGCGGACGAGGTGCTGGATTCGCGATCGCTCAATTTCGTGGACGACGTGCTGGCGCTGACCGGCGGGCGCGGCGCGGAAATCGTGCTCAGCACCGCGCCGGGGGAGATCATTCACCAGAACTTCCGGGCGGTCGCGGAATTCGGCCGCATCGTGGAGATCGGCAAGGCCGACATCTACGCGGGCGGCGTGCTCGACATGCGGAACTTCGACAAGAACGTCGCCTACTACTCGTTCGACCTCGATCGCATGCTGAAGGTGCGCCGGGCCGAGGTCATGGGCAGGGTCAAGGCCGTCAACGAGAAGATGGGCACGGGCGAGTACCGGCCGCTGCCGTACGAGTCCTTCGCCACCGGCGAGGTCGCCGGCGCGTTCGAACAGGCGCTGCGGTCCACCCGAATCGGCCGCATCGCACTGCATCTGGGCACCGAGGCGCCGCCGGTGCGACCGGCGCACGCCGATGTGCCCATAGTCGCGGATGGCCGCTACCTGATCACCGGCGGCTTCGGCGCGTTCGGCCTGGCCACGGGTCGCTGGCTGATCGGGCGGGGCGCGCGGCACCTGGTTCTGGTCGGGCGCGGCGGCGCGCGGACCGAGATGGCCCGTGCACAAGTGGCGGACTGGGCGGCGCAGGGCATCGAGGTCGTCGAGGAACGCGCGGACATCACCGACGCGGTGGCCGTGGCGGCGGTGGTGCGCCGTGCGCACACGGCCGAACTGCCGTTGCGCGGGGTCTTCCACGCCGCCGGGATCCTGGACGATCAGCGCATCACCACCATGGACCGGGCCAGTCTCACCGCGGTGTTCCGGCCCAAACTCGATGGGGCGCGCACGATCTACGCCGCCCTGGACGCCGCCGGGGTGCGGCTCGACCTGTTCGTGCTCTTCTCCTCCGGCAGCGCGATCATGGGCGGCATCGGCCAGTTCTCCTACACCGCGGCCAATCTCGCGCTCCAGGCGTTCACCGAACTGCTGTATCGGCGCGGGGTACGCGTGCTGTGTGTGGGGTGGGGCGCGATGTCCGGCGGCGGGATGGTGGACGCGGACGAGACGGTGCAGCGGTACCTGCGGATCACCGGGTTCGACACCATCGACATGGACGAGGGCACCCGATACCTCGGGGAGGCACTGCGATTGGGCGTGCGCCAGGCCGCCATCATTCCCGTCGAATGGGGCAAGGTCGTGCTCGCGGCCCCGCAGGCCGCCTACACCGCCCGGGTGGCCGAGCTCATCGCGGCCGCCTCGCAGGACAACTCGGCCGCGGCGAAGCTGCGCGCGCAGATCGGCGCGCTCGACGAGGCCCAGCGCGCCTCGGTCGTCGGCTACGTGCTCGCCGAACAGCTCGCGGAGGTGATGGGCGTGGCGGCCGACTCCATCGACCTGGATGTGCCGCTGCCCGAACTCGGCCTCGATTCACTGATGGCCGTGGAATTCGGTGCGCTGGTGACCAAGACGCTCGGGATCGAGTTGAACAGCATGCAGCTGGGGCGCTCGTTCAGCCTGGCCCGGGCGGGAGCGCGGATCGCCGGCGTCATCGTCGGCGCGGACGCGGCGGCACAGGAGGCGCGGGCATGAGCGCCGACGACCGCGACATCGCGCGGCGACTGCTCGCGGGCACTCGCGACGCGAGCCCGCCGGGCGCGGGAATCGCACGGCCGCAACAGAATCTCCCGCGACCACGGCCGCCCCGCGGGCCGGGCAGGCAGTTCGCCGACCACCCCGACGTGGTGGCGGCCCTGCGCAAACAGGCCGCCATTCAGGAACTGGTGGACGTGACCGGGCTGCCGCACCCGCTGTTCCTGTCGCCGGACGGCCCCAACGGCGCGCTGATCCGTTCCGGCGGAAGGGAACTGGTCAACTTCAGCTCCTACAACTATCTGGAGCTGGCCCAGCATCCCCGGGTCGTCGCGGCCGCCAACGCCGCCGCCGAGCGGTACGGCACCTCGGCCTCGGCGACCCGCATCGTGACCGGGGAGATTCCGCTCTACGCCGAACTCGAGGAGTACCTGGCCGACATCTACGGGGCCGGTGCGGCGCTGGTCACCTCGAGCGGATTCCTCACCAATGCCGCCGTCATCGGCTTCCTGCTCGGCGAAGGCGATGTGGCGGTGTGTGATTCGCTGGCGCACGCCAGTCTGGTCGCGGGCACGCAGTGGGCGGGCTGCCGCCGGGTCACCTTCCGGCACAACGATCCGGCCGCGCTGGAATCGCTGCTGCGGTCCGCGCGCCACCGCTTCGATCGGGCGCTGGTGATCATCGAGGGGCACTACAGCATGGACGGTGATCTCGGGCCGATCGCCGAGATGGCCGCGGTGGCACGGCGGTACGACTGCGCGGTGCTGGTGGACGAGGCGCACGCGCTGGGCGTGCTCGGCCCGCACGGGCTCGGCAGCCGCGAACACTTCGACCTCCCGGGCGATCTCGTCGACATCTGGGCGGGCAGCCTGTCCAAGGCGATGGGCAGCACCGGGGGCTTCATCGCCGGTGATCGGGATCTGGTGCGCGCCATCAAGTACGCCGCGCCGGGGATGGCGCTGTACACGGCCGGGCCCTCACCCGCCAACGTGGCCGCGGTGCTGGCCGGATTCGACGTCATGGCACGGGAACCGGATCGCCTGGAACGGCTGTGGTCCAACGCGCGCCTGTTCAGCGGCGCGCTGCGGGAGCGCGGTATGGATCTCGCCGATTCCCAGGCAACGCCGATCGTGCCCGTGATCGTCCCCGGTGAGGTACGGGCCGGCTACGCGGCCACCGCCATGCTCCAGCGCGGATACAACGCCGGGGCCATTCTCGCGCCGGTGGTGCCCGCGGGGACCGAGCGCCTGCGCTTCTTTCTGACCAGCGAGCACACCGAGCGCCAGCTCATCGACACCGCCGACAATCTGGCGGAGGTGCTCGGCATCGTGGCCCACATCCCGGATTGGTCCATCGACTCCGGACTTCCCGTACCACCGGGGACCCCGGGTGAACGCCGGTGAAGCAGCGGATGTGAATCGCCGCCGCCACCGTCGAATCGGCTGCCGGGCGCGGGCATCGGGAGCAGACTCGGACCCGGACCACACCGGAACCACGAAGGAGTTCCCATGCTCACCACCCGTTTCGTCACCGGCTCCCCGAACTGGATCGACGTGTCCACCCCGGACATCGAGGCCGCCGCCGCGTTCTACACCGGCCTGCTGGGCTGGACGTTCGCGCCCGGCGGCGCGGAGTTCGGCGGCTACAGCCAGTTCCTGGTGGACGGCAAGTCGATCGGCGGCGCGATGCAGGTCACCGCGGATCAGGGCGAACCCGGCTGGACCGTCTACTTCCAGTCGCCCGACACCGACACCACCGCCAAGGCCGTCGCCGCGAACGGCGGCAGCGTGCTCGCCCAGCCCATGGACGTGGGCAGCCTGGGCCGCATGGCGGTGTACGCCGATCCCGCCGGCGTCGCCTTCGCATCCTGGCAGCCGGGGGACATGGGCGGGCTCGAAGCGGTCACCACGCCCGGCTCGCTGAGCTGGCTCGAGCTGTACACCGGCGACACCACCGGCGCGCAGCCGTTCTACAACGCGGTCTTCGGCCACGACTTCACCGCCGTCGAGATGCCCGAGGGCGCGGGCGAATACACCACCGTCAACCCGGCCGACCAGGGTCCCGACGGGATGTTCGCGGGCATCGTGCCCCTGGACAGCGATCCGGTGGAAGCCGCGACCGGGCCGTACTGGCTGGCGTACTTCGAGGTCGAGGACGTGGACGCGGTGGTGGCCAAGGCCCTCGAACTCGGTGGCGCGGTGCGCTCACCGGCGGTGACCATGGCCGGGGCCGGACGCTTCGCCAAACTGTCCGACCCCTTCGGCGCCCGCTTCGGCGTGATCCGCAGCGAGAGTCAGCCGGGCTGACCCGAGCCGCGGGCCGCGTCAGCTCAGCTGAGCCACCGGCTCGACGGCGTGCGCGCCCGCCCGGCGTCCGGAGAACACGCAGTCGGCGATCGAGAGCCCGCTGACGTACGAGTTCGAGCAGACGCCAACGGCCGCGCGCCCGGCCGCGAAGAGACCGGGAATGGTGCCGCCGTCCTCGGTGCGCACCGCCCCGGTGTCCTCGTCGACCAGCAGCCCGCCCAGGGTAAGCATGGGCATCGGATAGCTCAGCCGCGCCTTGAACGAGATGTCCAGCAGCGCAAAGGGTCCCGCCAGCAGCGAACGACGGATGTCGGCGGGCTTGCCCATCGGGTCGGGCAGGTTCCCGGCGATCGCCCGGTTGTGCGCGTCCACGGTCTTGCGCAACGCGGCCGGTTCGATGCCCGCGCGCGCGGCGACCTCTTCGATCGTGTTGCCGGTGACCCGGCCCACGCGCAGCAGCCGTTCGGCCTGCATGCGCTGGAACCACACCGACTGCGGGCCGATCTGACGGCGCGCCTCGGCCTCGAGTTCGGCGTCCAGCAGCAGCCACGCGCGATTGCCCGGGCTGGTGGCGATGGCCGCGCCCAGCGCCGCGCCGTACCGCGATTCGTCGATCATGCGCTGGCCGTTGGCATCCACCGCGATGGAACCGAAGAAGGCGCTCGGGGGTGCGATGAACCGCCACGTCGACATGGCGTCCATCTTGCCGACGGCCGCGCCGATCTCCTGGGCCATGGTGATGCCGCTGCCGTCGTCACCGGCGGTGCCCAGCGGCAGGCCCTCGGCCCACGGGTAGGTGGGGGCGTGCTTGTTCACCATGGCGCCGTTGGCGATGAAGCCGCCGGTGGTCACGACGACCCCGGAGCGGGCCTGGATGCTGATCGGCCGGCCGTAGCGGCGTTCGAGGCGATCCAGCTGCGCCTGCACGGCCTTGCGCAGACCCGGGTGGTACACACCGGGTTTCGCGGAGATCTTGGACAGCAGCGTGAACCGGCGCAGCACCTTGGCGGGCGCGTCGGCCAGGGTGGTGGCGTGCACGCCGACCACGCGTCCGTTCTCGACGATGAGTCCCGTTGCGCGGGTGGCGGTTTGCGCCTTGACACCGCGCTTGGCCGCCGATGCCGCCAGCGGCTGGAAGATCTTCTTCCCGGAGACGCCGCGGCCGTGCGCGCGATGGCCGCGCTGGCTCGGGCGCGCCAATTCCCGGAAGCCGCCGGAGTTTTCGCTACCGGAGTAGTACAGGTAGTGGTCGTCGGTGGGGTACGAGGTCTTGTACGGGCACAGCGACGGATCGAACGGGACGCCGTGCCCGGTCATCCAGTCGATCATGGCCGCCGAGCCCTCGCAGAATCGGCGCAGGGTCTGCTCGCTCACCGCGTCGCCGACCTCGGCGCGCAGGTAGGCCAGCATGTTGTCGACGTCGTCCTCGATGCCGGCCGCGCGCTGCACCCAGGTGCCGCCGCCCGCGTAGACGATGCCGCCGGACAGCGCGGTCGCGCCGCCGCCGATGTACCGGTCGATGGCCAGAACCTCCGCACCGGTTTCGCGCGCCGCCAGCGCGGCGACCACACCGGCCCCGCCGTATCCGACGACGACCACATCGGCCGAAGTGTCCCAGGTTCGCATCGTCGCGTCGCCCACCTTCCGAACGGAGTCACCGTCCACCCTTGGCAAATGGACAGAACTATAACGCGTTCTAGTGATGCTCGCCACGCGGGTCCGGTGTCCGGTAAGTAGCCGAATCAGGCCGCGATGTGCGCGGTGACCTCGTCTATGTACGAGCGGAACAGCCGGCCCATATCCACGCGTTCGGGCGCGAGTAGCCACTGTAGCTGTAACCCGTCCATCATGGCCATGATCTGCCGGGCGAGCGCGAGGGTGTCCACATCGGCGCGGATGTCACCGTCGGTGACGCCGTCGTCCAGGGCCCTCGCGAGGAACGTCTCGACCGTGCGGTAGCGATTCACCACCCAGTCGCGCGCGGGATGGTCGGCGGTCACGGCCTCCCCGGTCACCACGGTGAACAGCCGGACCAGGCCGGGGACGTGCATGTTGTGTTCGACCAGCCGGGCCAGACGCTCGAGCGCCTCGATCCCGCGCAGGCCGTGTTCGAAGCCCAGGCGTTCGTAATCCAGCCGATCGCGATGGTCCAGCACGGCCGAGAGTAGCGCGGCCTTGGTGGGGAAGTAGTGCAGCAGCCCGGGCTGGGACAGGCCGCAGCGGGTGGCGATCTCGGCGATCGAGGCATTGCGATATCCGTTGTCGGCGAAGGTTTTCAGGGCCTCGTCGATGATCTGCTCGCGGCGGTCCTCGCCCCGTCTGCGGCGCTGGGGATGCGGACTCATGAGCACGGACAGTAGTCCGGTGCGCGAGGTTGCCCGAATCGGCAATGGTAACGAAACGATAACTCTACCTAGTGTCCGCTCGGTAGGCTGGGGGCGCGCTGGCACACTCGAGCCGACGGGCCCGGGTCGTTCGCCCACCGGCGCCCGAACGCGGCGGAACCGCTCGAATTCTGAGAGGACACGGCATGAACGAGGTCATCGGCGACCTGCTCGCCAAGCTGGATCTGGAAGCCAAGGTGCGGCTGGTGTCCGGTTCGGGCGTCTTCCGGTTCGCGGGCGAGGAGAGCATCGGCCTGGCCGAGATGCCGGTGTCGGACGGCCCGTCCGGCGTGCGCGGCGAGCTGTGGGACGAGCGAGATCCGTCGGTGAGCCTGCCCTCGGGTACCGCGCTGGCCGCGACCTGGGACCGGGAACTGCTCGGCGAGATCGGCGGGCTCATCGCCGCGGAGGCACGGCGCAAGAACGTGTACGCGGTGCTCGGGCCGACGATCAATCTGCATCGGTCCCCGCTGGGTGGGCGGCACTTCGAATGCTTCTCCGAGGACCCGGTGCTCACCGGGGAGATGGCCGCGGCGTACGTGTCGGCCGTGCAGGCGCACGGGGTGAGCGCGTGCCCGAAACACTACGTGGCCAACGATTCCGAGACCGAGCGCTTCACCGCGGATGTCATCGCCGACGAGCGCACCCTGCGCGAGCTGTACCTGTACCCGTTCGAGCGCGCGGTCGGCGCGGGCGCGTGGATGATCATGGACGCCTACAACTCGGTCAACGGCGTCACCATGACCGAGAACCCTTTGCTGGCCGAGCCTTTGAAGGGCGAGTGGGGATTCGACGGCGTGGTGGCGTCGGACTGGACCGCGGTGCGCAGCACGGCCGGCGCGGCGGCGGGCACCGATATCGCCATGCCGGGGCCGTGGGAGCTGTGGGGCGCGCCGCTGCTGGCGGCCGTCCGCGCCGGGGAGGTGCCCGAGGCCGCGATCGACGAGAAGGTGCGGCGCATACTGCGTTTCGCCGTGCGGGTGGGTGCGCTGAACGGAACACCGACGGCTCCACCGGCTTTCACCGACGAAACGGCGCAGCGGCTGGTGCGCGAGGCCGCGGCCAAGGCGATGGTGCTGGCCCGCAACGACGGCACGCTGCCGTTGGCCCCGGCCACCCGGGTCGCCCTGCTCGGCGCGGCCGCGGCCGAACCGCGTTTCATGGGCGGGGGCAGCGCCACGGTCATCCCGGGCCACACCACCGCACCGCTGGAAGGGCTTTCGGCGGTGCTGCCGGTGGAGTACACGCCCGGCGTGCACCTGAGCGATCACCTGATCCCGGTGCCCCTGACCCTGGTCACCGATCCCGAGACCGGCACGCCCGGGCTCTCGCTGCGCTACCTCGGCGGTGATCGGGTGCTCGAGACCGAGCACCGCGCCGCGGGCAACCTCATGCTCTTCGGCAACCCGAACGCCGTGCGCGCCGACGCCTTCGAACTCACCGGTCGCCTGCGCGCCGATATGGCGGGGGAGTGGCGGATCGGCTTCGCGGGGGTGGGCGAGTTGCGCTTGGCGATCGACGGCGAGACGGTGCTCACCGAAACCGTGCTCCCCGAGGGCTCGGATCCGGTGGAACTGCTGTTGAATCCGCCGCAGCGCTTCGTGACCCGGGAACTGGCCGACGGGCAGGAGGTCGAGGTGCGCATCCGGCTCGCGCCCGCGACGGCGCAGGGACTGCCCGCCATGGGCATCACCTACGCGGTGGGCCGTCCGCGCCGGGCCTCCGACGAGGAGTTCGCGGCGGCGGTGGAACTGGCGCGCACCAGCGAGGTGGCCGTCGTGGTGGTCGGCACCACCGAACAGATCGAATCCGAGGGCTTCGACCGCAAGAATCTGGAACTGCCGGGACGGCAGAACGAACTGGTCGCCGCCGTCGCCGCGGTCAACCCGCGCACCATCGTGGTGGTGAATTCCGGTGCGCCGGTGGAAATGCCGTGGCGCGACGACGTCGCCGCGGTGCTGCTGACCTGGTTCCCAGGCCAGGAGTTCGGCGCGGCGCTGGCCGATGTGCTCACCGGTGCGGCCGAACCCGGCGGCCGGTTGCCCACCACCTGGCCCAAGGTAATGGCCGACGTGCCGGTGCTGGACACCAAGCCCGCCGCCGACAACACCCTGCCGTACACCGAGGGCATCCACATCGGCTACCGCGCCTGGCTGAAATCCGGTGTGGCCCCGGCCTATCCGTTCGGCCACGGCCTGGGCTACACCACGTGGGAACTGTCCGATCCCGCCGTGTCCGGCCGGACCGCGACCGTCACCGTGCGCAACACCGGCGACCGCCCGGGCCGCCAGGTGGTGCAGGCGTACCTGTCCCGCCCGGACAGCGCGGTGGATCGCCCGGTTCGCTGGCTCGCCGCCTTCACCGCGCTGATCGTCGCGCCCGGCGAATCCGCCACCGCCACCATCGAATTGCCGGCCCGGGCCTTCGAGAACTGGACCGAGACCGGCTGGTCCGTCGAACCGGGCACCTTCACCCTGCACATCGGAACCTCGGTCGACGACCTGCCGCTGACGGCCGATATCGCCTGAGGTCGCCGGGGCGCGACGCCGGGTTCGCGGGGTTGGTCCGGGCCCGGTGCTCGCCCGCCGACGAGATCAGCCGAAGTTCTTCTCCAGCAGCAGGTCCACGATGTTGGGGAACAAATCCGGGAAGTCCATCGCGACGATGCCGTAATGCGCGGTGCGGGAGCGGTTCTCGGTGAGGTACCGCTCCACCTTCGGCAGGATCGCCTTGGCGTTGTCCTTGGGCCAGGCGTTGTCGGCGTAGCTCAGGAAGTTGATGTACTGCAGGGTGTTCTCCGGGTCGGCGGCTGCCTTGTCGAAACAGGCTCGCACGTGGTCGAACTTGTCGCCGCCCGAGGACGCGGTGTCGCCGGAGCCGCTGGCCGAGCCGCCCGCGGACCCGGAGTCCAGGCCCATGAGTCCCTTGCCCTTGTACCGGTCCTGCAGGTGGAAACGGCCGTCGGTGAAGGTGCCGTTGTCGCCGGCGGGCCAGCGCAGCGCGGGCAGGGCATTGGCGAACTGGGTGATCAGCACGATGCGGCCGCGCGCCTCGCCGAGGGTGGGCATCCGGTCGCCGATCCAGAACAGCGGGCGGTACCCCTTGGCATCGAGGTAGCCGTCGAAGACGCGGGCGAAATCCGCGCCGACGTCATTCTCGGTGCCGTCCTCCTTCTTGACCCGCATGACGAGCACCTCGTCGGAGCTCGCGGTCAGGAAGGTGCGGCAGCGGTTCAGGACGCCGTCGAAGGTGATGCCCTGATACGCGGGGCCGTGATAGAGGCCGAACGAATCGCCCATGTGGTCCTGCAGACCGTTCAGGCGGATATCGAGGAACCGGATGCCGTGCTCGAACTGGGCGGCCAGATCCCAGTTCTGGGTGTGCGCCCACTCGGTGCCGTTCGCGGGATCCACGCAGACCGAATCGTGAGTGCCCGGGATGGTCAGCCGCAGCATCGAGGTGCTGTCCGGCAGCGCCGACATCCAGGCCCGCGGTGCGCCGAGGGTGCGCTGCGACGGCGCGGCCTGCGCCCCCGAGACGGCGAGTCCGGTGGCGGCGGCGCCCGCGGCGGCGGCCACGGTGGCACGGACGAACTCTCGGCGAGTCAGCTTCATTCGGGTCCCTCGGTCTGCGAGCTTCGCACGCGAACGTGCGTATTCGAGCCGGGAGCCTAACTTGGACGCCGGACCAGCATGGTGGATTCGGTGGATTCTCGCCGCCGGGAATCCGGTCCCGAGCACGCTGATCAGGATGGTTCGGTGGTGAGGGTGATGGTGGTCCAGCCGCCGACATGGATGCGATCACCCGGGCGCAGCGGGACGGCCGTGCGGGCCGGGATCGGCGTCGGGCTGTCGTTGACGCACGTGCCGTTGGTGGACCCCAGGTCGGTGACCGTCATCGCCGCCTCCGTCCGGCGCAGGATCGCGTGCGAGCGGGACACCGCGATATCGGCGGGGGCGATGGACAGGTCGATCTCCGGATTCACCCCCTGCGAGGTGCTGCGCTTGCCGATGAGAATGTCGCCCTCGGGCAACGGGATTCGGCGCGCGGGATAGTAGGCGGGGAAGTCCACGCGGTCCATGTCCGGCCCCTTCTGCGCGCGCATGCGCTGGAAATGCGCGGGATCGGCGGTGATGGTCGCCACCCACGCCGGTGCGATATCCGGCGCGGGCCGGGGCGAGTCCACGGCGGGCGGCGGCGGAATCGGCGCGGCGGCAACCGGTTCCGGTGCGCCGAGCACCGAATCGAAGCCGCAATCCTCGCAGTAGCGGCCCTCCATCAGGGCCCCGCACCCCGGGCACTCGGTGACCTGCAGGGTGGTGGCCAGCGGTTCGGCGGCCATGGGCGAACCGCAGTAGTCGCAGTAGTCGGTGGCGACCGACTCGTGGCCCTCGGGACAGCTCGGCATTACTTGTCCGCCTCCCCGCGTACGCGAACGGTCTTGCGGGACCGCACGTTCAGTGCCATCTCATCCGCGGCGTCTACGCTCGAGCGCAGCCGCACGGTGCCGGTGCTCTCCTCCACCTCGACCACCGCCTTGAGCAGTTTGGCGGTGTTCTCGTTGCCGGATTCGCGGGCCAGCTCGACCGCGCGCTGCAGTTTGGCGGTGGCGACGGCGAGATCGCCGCGCTTGCGCGCCGCCAGACCCTCCTGCACGGCCTGGGCCAGCTCGGCCTGGCCGGTGTAGTGGGCCAGCCGGCGGCTGATCCGCGCGGACAGATCCGTGTCGGTCGTCCACACCGCCTTCACCAGGCCCTGGCCGATGACCTCGCCGTCGGCCACGACACTGACTCGGGCTGCGAGCTTTTCGCGCCCGGCCGGGGCGGGCTCCAGTTCCAGCTGGATGTGGTACCCGCGCTCCTCCGCGCCCCACGGCCCGAGCGGGTATTCCCCGATCTGCGCGGACGGTTCGGTGCGGCGTCCGGTGAAGTCCTCGAGGGTGGGATCGACCTGCTTGAGCAGTTTGACGCGCGCCCCCACGGGTGTCCACACCCGCAGGGTGAGCTCCGGAATCGCCTTGGCCAGTGAGGAATGCATCATGGCCGCGAAATCGGCGGCGAGCAGATCGGGCGTCTTGACGATGTCGACCGTGCCGTGCAGCGCGGCCGCGATTGCCTCCAGTTCGGCGGGCTCCCAATCGGTTCCGACGCCGCGGCAGTCACAGGTGAACAGGCCCTCCGAAGCGCGGATCTCCCCGGCCAGCCGCTCGGAGGTCTCGTGTTCGTTGCGGCCGTCGGTGAGCAGGATGGCGTGCACCATGGCGGTGGGATGGCGCTGGGCGATCATGCGGGACAGCCCGAGCCAGGTGCCCATGGCGGTGCCGCCGTGCGGATGCAGCTTGTCCAGCGCCAGCCGCGCCGCCTGGCGGGTCGCGCGGTCGGCCACCGCGGTCGCGCCGTCGCGCGGGTACACCACCTCGGCCTTGTCGGTGCCCTCGACGATGGCGAACCGGCAGCCGTCCGGCAGGACGTCCAGCGCCGCCAGGGTGGCGCGGCGCGCGCCGGGGAACTTGTCCGCCCCGGCCATGGAACCCGAGCAGTCGATGATCAAGATCTCCACGCGCTCCTGCGCGGGCGCGGCCACCATGAGATCGTCCGATGTCTCGACGCTGATGATCGCGTCGACGGTGCGCACCCCCTCGGCCAGATACTCGTTCTGGTCGATGAAGACCGAAAGGCCGGGTGTCTCTGCGGAACTCATGGTGCATCTCCTACTCGCTCGGAGAACGGAACGGGAACCAGTGCGACGGTGATGTTGTCCTTGCCGCCCGCCTGCAGCGCGTAGTCGACCAGTGCGCGGGACGCGGCCACCGGCGGCCCGCCGGTGGCTATGCGCGCCAGATCCGCGGGCTCGGGCAGGTAGTTCCACAGTCCGTCGCTGCACAGCAGCAGGACACCGGGTTCGCCGATGTGGGTGGTGCGCACGCAGTCCGGGGACCAGCCGTGCCGCTCGTTGTCCGCGCCGAGCCAGCGGGTCAGCACGTGCGCGTGCGGCGCGCTCATCGCGGCGTTCTCGTCCATGGCTCCGGAGTTGACCAATTCCTGCGCGAGGGAGTCGTCCAGGGTGAGGCGCTGGGAGCCGGTGGGTTCGGACCGCAGCCAATAGGCCCGGCTGTCACCGACATTGGCGATGGTGACCCGCGCGCCGCCGAGGTCGTCGAACAGCACGAGCGCCGAGACATACGTGCAGGACGGGGCGCGGCCGTCGGGGGTGCCGATGTCGTGCACCGCTTTGCCGGCGGCGGTGAGCCCGGCCAGTACCGCCTCTTCGGCGGGGCGCGCGGCGGACAGCGCCGCCAGGGTCGCCTCGACCCCGGCGCGCACCGCGGCGCCCGAGGCCGCCTGCGGGTCTTCCGAACTCGACACCCCGTCGCAGACGGCGATGACCACTCCGGCGGAGCCGCCGGCATCGGTCAGCCGGGCGGCCGCGACGGCGTCCTCGTTGTGCGCGTGGCTGTGTCCGCGATCGGTGACCACGCAGGTGATGCCGAGGTCGGCTTCGAAGCGATCGCGCACGCGCGGGCGCCGGCCACAGCCCGCGCAGAAGCCGTCGGCGTCGAAAACGTCTCCGCCGCAGCCGTCGCAGGGTCCGGGGGCGGCGTCGTCGAAGGTGACGGTGGTGCCGGTCAGCGGCGACGCGCCGCCCGCGAGCGCGGGTTCACCGGCGGGCAGGGTGACCGCGGCGGGCGCGAAGACACCGCCGTCGGGCGGCAGGGCGATGCGCTGCGGTACGAGTTCGCGGCCGCATTCCTCACAGAAGCGGTCGGTCTCGGCGGCGAAGGCGCCGCAGACCCCGCAGCGGGCGTTCACAGGGTGGTCCTGGGGCGGACGGTGTTGGCTTGTTCCACGAGGGCGATGCGCTCCCACATATCGTCGGTCTCCCGGGCCAGCTCCCGGTAGCAGCGTTCCAGTCCGGTCCGCACGCCCTGCTGATCGAGGGTCACCCCCAGCAGCGGCGCGGGATCCACGGGCGCCCGGCCCAGGCGCAGCCATTGCAGCGCCGCGTCGAGCACCCGCATACGTGCCTGTGCGGCACGACGTTTGGAGTCCAGGGTGAGGTGTTCGATCCGCGCCCCGGCATCGCGCAGCAGGGCCTCGGTGAGCTCGCCCGGGCGATCGACGGACAGCAGGGTGTCGACCGCGGCCACCCCGGCCTCGGTGTGCACCGCCGAGGCGCGATCCACCTGATCGAGCACCGCGACCGCCCCGGCGCGATCGTGCACCGAGCGGCGCAGCCGCGCCGCGCCGAAGGCGGCGCTGGCGTAGGAGCGGTCGGTGCGCCACACCATCTCGTAGTACTGCGCCGAACGGCGCAGGGCCGGTTCGGGATCCGCGCCGTTGCCGTGCCGCGCCATCAACTCCGCGGTGACCGCGAGCGCGAGCTTGGGCGCGGGCTCACCGGGCAGCGCGGTGTACAGCGCGTCGAGTTCGCCCGCGGCGGCGGGCCAATCGCGCCGCAGCAGTAGCAGCTGACTGCGATACCAGGTCGGCCGCCAATCCCCGGCGAAGGAATCGTCGAGCTCGTTCAGCCTGCGCTCGGCGTCGGCGACGTCGCCGAACTCGAGCGCGGCGCGCAGCAATCGGAGCGGAATCTCCACCGACTCGTCTTTGCCGGTGATGACCGCCTTCAAACCCGCGGTGAGTTCGCGTTCGAGTTCGTCGGGGCGCACCGCGGTGGAACTGGCCAGCAGTGCCGCGCCGGTGTCGGCGGGATCGACCAGCGGGACCGGCAGCGCCGCGATGACGGCGGCGGGATCATCGGCCAGCGCGTCCCCGATACCGAAGACCGCGCGCGGTGGCCCGAAGCACGCCGACAGTCCCGGCCGAGCCTGGCCGTCCTCGGCGGCGAGCACCTCGCGCAACACCCCGGTGAGCTGGTCCGCCATCTCCTCCATGGAGCCGAAGCGGGCCTGCGGATCGTCGTGGGTCGCGCGCCGCAGGAAGCGGTACAGCGAATCGTGCCGGGCCAGCAGGGGTTCGGCGTCCGGGGTGGGCAGTGGGCCGAGCTTGCCGTCCACCTGCGGGATCTTCATCAGCAGGACCGCCAGGGTGCGCCCGACCGTGTAGCACTCCGAGGCGACGGTGGGTCCGGTGTGCGCGACCTCGGGGGCTTGATAGCCCGGGGTGCCGTAGATGGCGCTGTGCTCGTCGTTCATGCTGATGACCGCGCCGAGGTCGATGAGGATCAGCTGTTCCTCGGCCTGCATCACGTTGTCCGGCTTGAAATCACAGTAGGCCAGCCCGCGCGAGTGCAGGTAGCCCAGCGCGGGCAGCATTTCCAGGACGTACGCGATGGCTTGGGCGGGCGGCAGATACGTGCCCTCGGATTCGCGCCGGCGCCGCAGCAGCTCCTTGAGCGAGGTGCCGCCGATGTAGTCCATGACGATGTACCCGACCGGTACACCGTCCGCGCCGATCTCCTCGGTGAAGTTGTGAATCGACACCACATTCGGATGTTTCACCCGGGACAGGAAGCGCCGTTCGGCCACCGCCGCGCGCATGGCGTCGGCGTCCCCGGTGTTGAGCAGGCCCTTGAGCACCACCGGCCGGAAGTCGAGCTTGTGGTCGATGGCCAGGTAGATCCAGCCGAGGCCGCCGTGCGCCAGCGGGCCGAGCACCTCGTACTGGCCGCTGAGCAGTTCGCCGCGAACGAGCTTGGGCGTGAAGGAGAACCGGGTACCGCAGTTGCCGCAGAAGCCCTCGGGCCGCCCGGGCTTGTCGCCGCGACTGCGGCCCACCGGCTGATCGCACTGCCCGCAGTGGCGCTGGTTCTCCGGCACCACCGGATCGGCCATGACCGCGGAGGCCGGATCGATGGGCGCCACCGGCGGGATCTTGACCATGCCCGCGCCCAGTCTGCCCCGTCCGGCCTGTCCCGAACGCGAACTGCCCGTGCGCACCGAATGACTCGCGGACCAGGCGGTGCCGCCCGCGGTGACCGGGCCGGAGGCGGGGCCGAGGGTGCCGCTGTGCTGCACGGCGGTGGCGGGCCGGGGTGGCGCGGCGGGCTGCGGTGCGGGCGCGAATCCGCAGACGTCGCAATAGCCGTCCGGCCCGATGGTTCCGGTGCAATCCGGTTCGGTGCAAGTCACGGTCGTCTCCCGGATTTCTGCGCGATGAGTTGCCGATAGTCCGCGACGGCCCGCGTGCAGGCGGCGAGATCGCAGGGTCTGCGGGTGAGCAGGCCGGCGGCGATGCGGTCGGTGGCGAGCACGTCGCGGTCCTCGCTGACACCCAGGCGTGCGGCCTTGGCCCGGTACGCGGACAGTCGCCCGCGCAGCTCGGATCGCCGGTCCAGCAGGTTCAGCGCGAGTTCCTCGGATTCGGTGGCCGCGGCGATGGCCGCGGTGAGCCGTCGCCGCAGATCCAGCAGCAGCTCGGCGGGCGCGGCCGAATCGGCCGCCAGCGCGGTGACCTCGGCGCCCAGCGCGAGGCTGTGATCGGCTGGGCGGGGGATCGGGCCGGCGAGAATCGTGCGCTCGACCGCGAGGCGTGCGAGGCCGGCGCGCTCGTGGGTCGCGCGCAAGGTGTCCACCCGCGCGCGCAGCCTTGCGATCGTGTCACCCCGGTCCCGGGTGATGGCCTCGATCTCGGCGCGCCGGGCGGTGAGATCATTTATCCGGGAGGCGATCTCGCCCAGCCGGTCGTCGAGCTCGGTCTTGGTCAGCGCCAGCGGGTCGGTGTCCGCGCGAGCGGCCAGCACGGCGATATCGGTTGCGCACGAGTGTGATTCGGGCAGCTCGGTGAGCGTGGCGATCTCGGCTCGCACCGGCGCGATCCGGCTCACGGCGCGCAGGTGCGAGCCCTCGATCGCGTCGAGCACCTCGACGATGCCCGGAAATCCGGCGCGCATCCGGGCCAGCAGGTCCCCGAACCCCGCGAACTCCACCCGTTCGGCGGGGCCGTCGAGTGCGCGCTGCGCCAGGGGAATCGGGACGCGCACGAGTTCCACCGGCTGTCCGCGCAACAGCCGGGTGAGTTCGGCGCGATCGCGGCTCTCGAGTCGCCGGCGCGCGCGGGCGGCGTGCACCCGGTCGATCAGGTCCCGCAGGCGTCCGAAGTCCGCCCACAGCCCGTCCAGCGCCGTGTGCGCCGGAGCCCAGCGCTCGGCGGTGCGGCCGGTCGGCGGGCAGCGGCGCACCAGTTGCAGCCCGGTATGCCGGTCCAATTCCACCAGGGTGGTGGCGATGGCGTCGATTTCGCGTTCGCGCGCGCCGATGTCATGGTCTATCTCGGCGGTGGTCAAGGTGCGGCCCGATGTCCCCGTCATGGCCGCTCAGTCGAGATATCGGGGCGCGGGCGGACCGGCGACGGGGTCGAGTTCGCCCGCCAGGTGTTTCTGGAAGAGCCGAGTCCAGGTGCCGTCGTTGCGAATTCGCTCGAGTACGCCATTGACGAAACGCACGAGGTCGGTGTCCTTCTTCTGCACCCCGACCGCGTAATTGTCCGCGGCCAGTGACTCACCGACGATGTGCAGATTCGGATCCTGCTTGCGCAGGCCCGCCAGAATGGGCATATCGGTGCTCGCCGCGTCGACCTGACCCTGTTGCAGCGCGGTCAGGCAATCGAGCCAATTGTTCATGCCGATCACCGTGGGCCGATTCGGCAGTTTGAAGATCGCTTCCAGGGTGGTGGTGCCGCGTAGCGCGCACACCCGGCGGCCTTTGAGATCCGCGGCGGACTCGATGCCATTGCCCTTGACGGTGAGAATGCGCTGCTGGGTCGTGAAATAGATACTGGAGAACTCGATTTCGCGGCGGCGCTCACAGGTCGCGGAGAACGTCTGCACCACGAGGTCGACCTGGTTCTGGACCAGTGCGCTCACCCGATTGGCGGTATCGATGGGATGCAGCTCGACCCGGCCCGGATCCCCGAACAGGTCCTGGGAGATCTCCTTGGCGATATCGATGTCGAAACCCTCGAGCACATTGGTCGCGGGATTGCGGACGCTGAACAGGAAGAGGTTCTGGTCGACCCCGACCCGCAGCTTGCCGCTCTCCACGATCGAGGCCATGGTCGAGCCCGCGGGCATCGCGCCCGAACGCGGCTGATTGACCGGGCGCAGACTCGCGGTGGGATCGCAGGTCGAGGGGGTGGTCGCCACCGGCGCAGCGGTGATCTCGGCGGCCCCCGGGGGGAGTCCGGGTCCAGGGTCCAGGATCAGGATCGGCGAGTCGGGCGCGTTACCGCCGCAGGCCGCGGCGAGGGTGGCCGCGACGGCCAGCAGGGTCAGGCGAACTCGTGGGCGGCGTGTGCTCACAGGAACTCCTTCAACCGTGGCCAGACCCCGAGCACGACCGCGGCGGCCGCGGCGAACAGCAGGACCAGGGTGCCTTGCGGGGCCAGGATCAATGCGTCGCCCGCCGCGTCGACGCCGTCGCGCACCCGCTCGCGGGTCTGTTCGAGGTCGGTGCGCAATGCCTCGTCGAGGGCGGCGAAACGGGCTGCGGCGGAGTCTGTTCCGGCGCCGATGGAGCGCTGTACCGCCGCGTTGTACTCGTTGCCGCGATAGGAGGCGATCTGGGCGACGTGGCTGTCCTGCCAGCTGGAGAACGCCTGTGTCGCGGGCGAATCCGCGCTGAGTACCGAGAGCAGACTGTCGCGCAGGGCGGTGCTCATCTCGGCGTATCGGGTCTCGCTGGCGTCGACGTCGCCGCGGGTGACCAGCAGCAGCGTCTCCTCGGTGCGCGCCTGCTGCGCGAGAATCCGGGCCTTGGCGAGTGTTTCGAAGCGCGCGGTGGCGCCGTGGTCGCCGGTGTCGACGGCGGTGGTGGCCGCGATCGTGGCGCTCGCGATCCACAGCAGGGTCAGCGCCGCCGCCCCGCCGGCGGTGAGCACGCCGAGATTGACCCGGCGATTGGTGTGCCGCAGCAGCTCTCGGGAGCCGATCGCGCAGCCGATCAGCAGCAGCACCAGCAGGACGACGCCCAGCAGCGGCGGCCCGGAGATGACGCGCTGTTGTTCGTGCAGTGCGGCCAGCCGGGTTTGCTCGAGTTCCTGCGCCTTGCTGAGCAGGGTGTCCTGCATGAGTTCGGACGCCTGGCGCAGATACGCCGAGCCGACGGGCAAACCTTGGCGATTGTTCGCGCGGGCGGATTCGACCAGACCGGTGTAGGTGGGCAGATCGGCGGCGATGCGCGCGACGATCTCGCGGGTCCGCGAATCCGAGGCGCCCGCGGTGGCCTCGGCCAGTGCCGCGGCGGCGTCGGCGAGGGCCTGCCGGTATCGGGTGCGCACCTCGGTGGATTCGATTCCGCCGGACAGGAATGCAGCCGAGGCGGCCGCGTCCGCCGCCGAGAGCGCGACGTACAGGCGCTGGGCGGCATTCGCCAGCGGCTCGGTGTATTGCAACACCGTGTCGCGGCGAGTTCGTTTGTCACCGAACTCGTTCGCGCACACCAGCCCGGAAACCAGGCTCACTATCACCAGACCCACCACGACCATGCCCATGCGGCCCGGCGCGGTACGCGCGAAACGCCGCAACCACCCCGCCCCGTCGCGGATTGTCGCCGGAAGACGACCCCTCACACCGTGCCCCCGTTCGACCGGCCCTTACTCCCCGTACGGCGATGGTACGGGAGGCTTTCGGTTGTGTCGATCGCATTCTGGGCGGTTGGATTTCGCTGGTGGCGTGCGATATTTCGCATCGGCGCCGGCCATTTATCGCACGGGGTATTCGCCATTTCGCGGCCGCGCACCGGCTCCGGAACCGGCCGAACCGGCGGCCGGACGCCGCCGCGTCCGCACAGGCCATATTCTGGGCGTGTGAGTGTGGATGCCATCGGGTCGGCCGGACCGCTGCCGCGTGGGCGGCACGGCCTGAGCCGGGAAGAAGTCGTCACCTCGCAGTATCAGCGGCTGTGCGGCGCGGTGCTGGAGGCGGTGGGTGAGCTGGGGTACGCGGCCACCACCGTCGCGGACATCGTGAGCCGCGCGCAGGTGGCCCGGCGCACCTTCTACGCGGTCTTCGGCGGCAAGGACGAGTGCTTCGCCGCGGCCTACGATCTCGCGGTGACCTCGGCCCTGGATCAGTTGCAGGCCACCGTCACGGGCATGGACGGCGTGCGCTGGGCCGATCGGGTGCGGTTCTCGTTCCAGATCTACCTGGGCATGCTCGCCATCCAGCCCGGCGCGGCCCGGGCGCTGTACGTCGAGACCCTGGCGGCCGGGCCGGGACTGGTCGCCCAGCGCGCCCAGGTGCACGAGAAGTTCGCCGACTACATCATGGCCGTGGCGCGGGTCGGGGTCCGCGACGGCGATCTCGCCGCGGAGCCGGATCGGGAGATGGTCGACATGCTGCTGGGCGGCATCGACGATCGAGTGCGAGCCTGTCTGCATCAGCGCGGCGCTGCGGCGCTGCCGGAATTGACGGACCTGTTCACGCGCACCGCCATCGCCATCGCGGGCACCCCGGCGGCCTGACCGCTGTCCATCTCCACAACCGGCGGCCCGGCGCCGCCGGGCGGCGTTGTCATCTGACACAGCGCCCGTGACAGCGGTCACGCCATCGCCCTACGTTCGCAAGCGAATTCGACGCGGAGTGTCGATTCACGCGATGTGGCGGGAGATTTCATGAGACCGATGAGCAGGACGCTGGGCGCCGCACTGTGCGCGGGGGTCACCGCGCTGGCGGTGCTGAGCGCGGGCGGTGTGGCCCGGGCCGATATCGGCACCGGCAGCGGATCCGGCAGCGATTCCGGTTCCGCGACGGCCAGCGTCGCGTCCGACGCGGTGGGCGAGGGACCGGAGGTGACGGCGTACCTCGCCGCCTTCGGATACGGGCTGACCCACCCGGACGCGGCCCCGCCCGGGGCGAACAGATGGAACTGCCGGCCCAGTGCGGAACACCCCCGCCCGGTGGTACTGCTGCACGGCACCTGGATGAACGCCTACGACAGCTTCGCGTATCTGTCGCCGCGCATCGCTCGGGCCGGATATTGCGTCTTCGCCTTCAACTACGGCCGCGAGAACCTGCTGACCGGCGGCGGCGTCGGAACGGTGCTGCCCGGCCGGCACGGGGTCGGGCCGATGGAGGACTCCGCGCGCCAGTTCGGGACGTTCGTGGACCGGGTGCTCGCGGCGACCGGGGCGAGCGCGGTCGACGTGGTGGCGCACTCGCAGGGCGGTCCGGTGGCGAGCCAGTACCTCAAATTCGAAGGGGGCGAGGGAAAGATAGGAAAGTTCATCTCCTTCGGCGCGACCAATCACGGCACCTCGCTCATGGGAATCGCGGCGCTCGGCCGGGCCATCAACAACCTCGGCCTGGACATCCTGGGCTTCTATCAGCCGATGCTCGGGCAGTCGAACATCCAGCAGGTGGTGGGCTCGTCCTTCTACGCCCGGCTCAACGCGGCCGGAGACACCGTCCCGGGGGTCGACTACACGGTGGTCGGGACCCGGCACGACGAGGTCTCCAACCCCTACCAGTGGACGTTCCTGCAGGCCGGGCCCGGCGCGACGGTCCGGAACATCACCCTGCAGGAGGGCTGTGAACAGGACCTCTCCGATCATCTGACTATGCTGTATTCCCCGCGGTCGGCGTCGATCGCGTTGCGGGCCTTGGGATCCGGGACTTCGCCGGAACTCGACTGCGCATTCAATCCCTGGTTGATCGGTGGCGGCGGACAGCTCTGAGCTCGTCCGCCCCGGATCGCCGGGCCTTCCCTCCGCCGCCGCCGGGCGGTCC